>CAYWMP010000032.1:25284-40266 GCA_964459445.1 uncultured Desulfobacteraceae bacterium | reverse complement strand
ATTGATTTCCTACCCCATTGTTATAAATACGAGAAAAAGGGCGTCACAACTTCGGCATCAAAGGCCCTGGATGTGAATGAACACCAGGTTATCAAGACGCTCGTGATGGAGGATGACAAGGAGATTCCCTTTTTGGTCCTTATGCACGGAGATAAGGAGGTTTCCACAAAAAGCCTCGCAAGGTTTCTAAAAGTCAAAACCGTGAAACCATGCAATCCGGAAAAGGCGGGAAAGCACACTGGATACATTGTGGGCGGCATCTCTCCCTTTGGGACGCGAAAGCACCTCACTGTCTACATGGAGGCCTCCATCACGGAACTCAAAAAGATCTACATCAATGCCGGAAAAAGGGGATTGCTGGCAGAGATGTCGCCGGAGGATCTAGAGAAAGCGCTTGATATCGTAGCAGTCGAAGTGGCTATTTAGAGACCTCCGCACAACGCAGCAGAGGAGCATTTTTCACCCTCTAACTACCGCTTTTGGAAGATCTTCGCGGTAAGTTCTTGCCAGAAATCACCCTCGGCATCAGGGAGTCCTGCCAGAACGCCATAGCTTTTAATAAGGTCTGGATCGGCTCGCCAGAACGGATAGGGCAGACCACCCAATAGACGATTAAAGATCAGTGCTTCAACTACGAGCAGGACTATGGCCGCCAAAAGCCCAAAACTCTTGACGACAGAGGTCAGGTATCCCATTGAGGCAATCATGGCGGAGGCTGCCGCCGGGGCATGAACACAGTCCATGGTAATCATCCCGATGCTAATCATACCCATTGAAAGGGCAATTGCCAAAACCCGATACAAGTTAATGTTCGTTGGGTCGAGAAGGTTTGCTTCCGGATGAATCAATGTCACTATCCAAAGGGACAAAATCCCTGCCACCACCGCCAGGGTATGCGAAAGGATGACATTCCTTGGGCTGGCTGAGACCGCCATCGGCGTATAAAACAGGATGAAGGCGGAAGGTCCAAGGGGAGGGAACAGGAGCGGAAGATCCGTAAGATATGCAGTGACTGCAATAATACCCAGCGCGGTGGCTCCTGCGATAAATACGAAGATTATCACGAGCAAACGAGGATTGCCCGTGCTCCGAAATAGATATCCAAGCTGTAATCTGGAAAATACGGCAACAACTCGAAAAAGGAAACTTTTCTGAGGACCTGAGGGTTGATTTGTGTTCACGGCGTTCCTTGTTCTGTCTTGTTTGTAGCTTCTCCTATCAGTCCGTCAAGAAAACCGTCCATGTTGTGTTTTGAGAGACCAAAAAGATCAAGCACCTCCCGCAGAGATTGTTTGATTCCGGTTAGGGTGTCGATAAACTCATCATTTTCCATAAGCAGCCATTGCTCTGCCGTTGATTTGAGAGCGATTGAATCCTTGTGATCGGCCTTTAGAATACTTGGTGAAAGGGCTGCAACAGCCATAGGGACAACAATCGTATCAGTGAGTTCAAATTCGGTCATTTTGTCCCAGGAGAGGTTGTGTGCTCCGATATAACAAACCATTTCTTCCGGGAATTTCCATGATCTCACAATCCATGCCCCTGCTTGAGCATGGTCCCATCCAAAGTGTTCCCTTTCTATTTCTGAGAGGCGTTTGGGGCTCCGCGCCCATTCTTTTATCACGGGCTCGTAATACTCTTCCCACGCGGAAAGCAATACCGGCAGGGCAACATCTGCCAGGAGAGAAGCTGTAAAGGCCTCTTCGGCTTGGGTGCCAAAATGTTTTTGTGAAAGGGCCCGTGACAGCGTGGCTTCAAGTAGAGAATCCGCCCAAAATGCCTCGTGGTCAAAGAGATCGACCGAGGGCTTGGGAAGGGCATCCATGGTTGCAAAGGCCAGGGCGATTGACCGAATATGACGAAGTCCCAGAAGGTTAACGGCATGTTTCACATTGTTTACCCCTGTGGGCAACGAAAAGAGAGATGAATTAACTGTTTTGATAACCTTTGCTGCGATGCCGGGGGCCGAGGATATGACTTTCTCGAGTCGGTTTATGTCAGGTTCCGGTTGGTTTATTTCAGCGATAAGGCGGGTTACCGCTGCCGGGAGGGGAGGGATCTCTACATCCTTGAACATGGACGCAAAATTTCCCGACGCGACTGCAGAATGGCGTCGGATTTTTTCGAGGATTCCCATAGATCTCTTGGATCGATTTAATTTTCGTTACCGGCCAAGATAGGGTAGCTCCCTTGCGGTGTCAATGGAAAAGGGGGAAGGGGATATGTGCTTGAATGGACGACTGATGAAACTTAAATTAAAGTTGAAACCGACTTTTCCCGATCGAAAATATAAAGAGGAATAAAAAGGAGAGAGCCATGCCCATTTACGAATACCGATGCAATAATTGCGGCTACGTCTTTGAACAATTATTCCTGAGAGAGCACGGTCAGATTCTCTGTCCATTGTGCAACGGTGCAGTCAAAAAGCTTATGTCCCCCTTTTCAATTGCGATTCCCGATGAAATCTGCAGCAAGCTACCGAAGGGCGAGAGACGTGAACTCTGTACGGAGTGCAAACACGGTGGCAGTGCCTGTTCTGCAGCCGTTCAATAAATAACCAATATCCCGCCCACTCACGAATAGACTCCACAATCCTTCATAACGCCTCCGAAGGATTTGACACAAGCTTTTTTCATCCGGCTTCCCATTAGTTTTGGGTTGTCACCCCCCTGCATATTTAGTAAAGGAAGAACTAGCCAAACATATTTGAAATTCGCTTCAACTTTGAATCACGTTGCTTATTGTTTCGACGCCTCCGGTAATGCGAGTGTTCAGGGGTTCAGTGTTCAGCACCGCCTCTGTCCACCGAAGCGGCCAGAGGCGGCGCTGAACACTGAACACTCAAAACGCCTGTTGATTGCAATACCCAATCGAAATTGTTCGACTCATTTAGTCAAACAATCGGGACGTAAGGAGCTAAGATCGTGTATAGAAGGAGAGATGGATGGCAGACTTAAGCGAAGAAAAGCGGATGATATTGACCACGGTAAAGGACATTGCACGGGAAAAGATCAAGCCCAGGGCTGCGGAAATTGACGAAAAAGAGGAGTTCCCCTGGGATACGGTCAAGCTATTTACGGAAAATGGCCTCCTTACACCACTTCTTCCAGAGGAATATGGCGGCATCGGGGCCGATTACCCGCTGTTTTGTATGATCCTCGAGGAGATCGCCAAGGTCTGTGCTTCTTCGGCGTTGATTCTTATTGCTCAGGCAGATGGGATGCTGCCCATTGTTTATGCCGGGAGTGAACAGCTAAAGGCAAAACACCTTCCCGGACTAACCAGGGGCAAACTCGCAGCCTTTTCAGCCACAGAGCCGGATGCAGGATCGGACATACTGTCCATGAGAACGCGGGCCGTCAGAAAAGGGGATTCCTATATCCTCAACGGGCAGAAATGCTTTACCACGAACGGGAGTATCGCGGATATCATTAGTGTATTTGCCTACACAGATCCTGAAAAGAAATCCAAGGGAATTTCCGCCTTTGTTGTTGAAAAGGGAACAAAGGGACTGGTCTACGGCAAAAATGAAAACAAGATGGGAATGAGGGCTTCGATTAATTCGGAGCTTTTTTTCGAAGATCTCGCGGTTCCCCTTGAGAACCGAATTGGGGATGAAGGTGAGGGTGTTCCGAATATGATGGCAACCTTGGACACGAGCCGACTCTTTGCGGCTTCTCAAGCCGTGGGTTTGGCCCAGGGGGCAATCGACGAGGCGATCACTTATGCCAAACAGAGAATTCAGTTTGGACGACCCATTGCGATGATTCAGGCTGTTCAATTCATGGTCGCCGACATGGTCGCGGCAACGGAGGCGGCTCGACTCCTCACCTACCATGCCGCCCGTCATTTAGATGATAGGAATTGGCGACTCATTCCGAGGTTTTGTGCTATGGCGAAGTTTATTGCATCGGACAATGCAATGAAGGTCACGACCGACGCGATTCAGGTCATGGGAGGATACGGATATATGAAGGACTATCCCTTGGAAAGGATGATGCGAGACGCCAAACTCATTCAGATATATACAGGGACGAACCAGATCATGCGGGTCGTCACGGCGCGGGAGTTGCTTAAAGATTAAAAACCGAGGGAAACAAGTCCTCCATTACTCCGAGTTAATTCGAACGCACCTTCTCAGGGATACGGTAAAATCCCAAATCCTAAGCACCAAATCCCAAACAAATTCCAAGCTCCAAATTACAATGGCCCATACGATTTTATTTTTTGGGCTTGGGAATTATTTGTAATTTGAGATTTGATATTTGTGATTTGCCCTATAGTCCTTCAGCCATATACTGCTTGGCCAGCTCAACATATTCTCTATAACCCTCTCTACTCCACCAGAGTTGATTCTCAGTGGGTTTTCCTTTTATCTTCGCGGGAACGCCTACTACTAAAGAGAGATCCGGTATTTTCATGCCGTTACTAACAAAGGACCCTGCTCCGACAACACAATTTTCTCCGATCTCCGCTTCATGTAAAAGCGCGGCATTGATACCGATGAGGGAATTGCTCCCAATACTTTTGCAATTGACCACGGCCCCATGACCGATAACCACCTGATCCCCTATCTCAACATCCCCAATGGGCGCCGAAGGTGTCCCCGAGTGGACAACGCAGTTGTCCTCAATCGCGCAGTTACGACCGATCTTAATACGACCGAAATCTCCCCTGATAACAACCCCTGGCCAGATGCTCGTATTTTTGCCGATTTCTACATCGCCAACGATATAGGCAGCTTCACTGATAAAAGCCGACTTGGATATTTTAGGTTCCTTGCCCCTAAGCCCCCGAATCATTATGTTTCCTCCTTGGAATTGCACCCTGAACTTGAGAGAATGGATATTATACGGGCTAAAACCCAGTGTCAACGCGAGATCTCTGCAAAACGCTCCCTTTTGCCCAATCTCTGCTTCAGACTCAGATTTTAATCCTCAAAATACTTCGAGTATTCCTGCGGATAAAATCTTCGTCTTCATTGACCTTGACCAAAATTGAGCATTTTGCAAAGTTCTCGGGCGTCTTACACTGAGGATTTCTGAGGGGGTGGTGTCTGGGACAACAACTGCGAAAAGGGAAGGGGCAGGGTCGAAAGGTTTAAAAGGCTTGCGAGGATATTACCAACAGAGAAGTTTTGAATCGGCCTCAAATCATGAAGTAAGGAAGAAGAGCCATAAAAAGACCAATTAAATGGGTAATATATTTTAATCGGCGCGGTGTTCTATTAACCTATGAGGCAGGGTGCTACTCGGACAGGCCTGGTTCTTTTTCAATGATCAGGCAAACATCGGCGGGACTTCCTTTGTAGTGGATTCTGGATTTGATCTGAGTATAAAATGAGTCCAACGGCTCATTTTGGCTCCAATCCAATTTCTTGGCCTGGTTCTTGCCAAGAGCGACAGTCAGGAGCAATTTTTCCTTTTCATATACGCTGATGATTATATTCTCTATTAGAAGATCTGAGGCAAACAGGGCTTTGAGGGCATCTCGTGCAAAGGTCTTTGCAAGCTCTTTCTCTCCCCAGCAGAGACCTAGATCCGCGTGGATTTCCAATCTTAACTGGCCCTTTTCGGCAGTTTCAATGCCTAGGCCTTGAATATGAACGGTGCCCTTTGGGTTTATAAGGGACGTAATCTTTTCTTTTAGTGCTTTATCGGCGGGTTCGTTGGCTGCATAGGCGGCAGAGGTTAGGAAAAAAGCACCTAATACCAAAGTGACGATTGAGCGTAAATACTTTGCCCTCATCACAACTCCTCCTATCGTTGATATGCAATTATATTTGTTTTTTAAGACTCCATAGAGTAGTCAAAATTGTGGTTCCTGTAAATCTTTATTGCTTAGTTAATCACTCTGATGAGTTTAGCAAGCATTTATCATATCTTCAAGGAATCATCTCTGGAAAGGGGGCTTGAGGTTGAATTTCAAAAGGGAAATCAGTGTGCCTCGTGTTCTCATATCTGTCCTTGTGGTCCTTGCCCTGAATTTTTCGGGATGCAGTCCCCATCTGAAAGGTTGGAGGGACGGCAAATATGACAGCTCTCACCTCTATGTCGAAAGAATTGATGAAACCCTTGGCAAGGTCTCCGGCAACATCTATCGTATTGAGACCGCAACAAGGTTTCGGGGTTATGAAGGGGAGGTATCAACCCTAAAAATAGTGGGGATGGCATCAACCCTGGACGATAGACATCTCCTAACCGCTAAACATGTTACTGTCAATGAGACCTACCAGGTCAGATCACCCCTCGGTTTGTTGCGAATACCAATACACGAAGAGCAGAAAATCAACGAAACCACCTCGATTGTCTTTGACGATGGAACCCGTATTCCACTCAACATCATCTATCGGGATGCTGAAATGGACTTTGCGGTCCTTAGATCGGTCTTGCCCCTGAAGGCGCCCGTTTATGCTATCGGCGATTCGGATGATTTTGGGGTTGCAAATCTGGTGATTTTGCCGGCAAATTTCCAAACCGGGCTTAACATCCGTATGGGTTATATCACTCAACTGGATTTTGTTCGCTACGGCTCGATAGGCGAAGTAGCGGATCGAAAACTGGATATCTTCGGAGTATCCGCGGTGGTCAACGAAGGGGACAGTGGGTCGCCCATACTTTTGGCACGGGACGGAAAGCTTGAATTGGGAGGGGTCGTGAGCTTTATTGTCCTCCCTGCTAGGGGATTGGGATACGGCCTGAAAATAAATCCAATTCTCGATAAGCTAAAAAAACATCTTGGGGATCAGGATTGGTTTGTTTCTATGATGGAGAAGAGAGCTGGAAAATAGCGGGATTCTTTTTGTTCTTAGGTTTTAGATCACCGTATAAACGTTTGGTGTTATAAAAAGCCTTCTCAACAACTTCATTCTTACTTACGCCTTTAATCTCTGCAATAGCCTTCACAGAAATCAATGCATTTATTGGCTCATTGCGTTCACCGGGGATTGGCCCCAAAACAGGGCTGTCTGTTTCGATCAGAATAGAAGATAGCGGGAGTCGTTTTACAAGCTTCTGTTTTTGCCGGGAGCGGATGACTGAAGGCGGTATTGAAAAATAAAAACCTGCTTCTATGGCAGGCAGGGCGGATGCCGCTTTACCGTCAAAGGCGTGGAGTTGAACCTTTTGTGCATTTTTTTCAAGGAGAAGGGCTATGGCATGACGTCCCGCCGAACGGGAATGGATATTGATAGGGAGGTTGAGTTCCCGGGCCAAATCAATGAAGCCTCTGAAAATCTCATGTTGAATCTCTTTTTCAGGGTTTTCTTTTACAGCCCAGTGATCCAGACCGACCTCGCCGATGGCCACGAGCCTTGCGCGTTCTTTCCGAATGAATTGATGCATAGCAGCGGCAAGATCAAAGTCTAGGCTGGTAGGATAGAGGCCGGCGGCAGGGAACAGTTGAGGATGTTTTTCAGCCAACTCGATATTTCTTTTAGCATCCGATATATTCTCGCTCACTGTGAATACAGTGGACACGCCGGCTCGGGACGCCTTAGAGAGCACTTGTTCCAGATCTTTTGTGAATGCCGGATCACAAAGATGGGCATGGGTATCAATGATTCTGAGTTTTTTATGCATTGAATAGGTATTTTTGTAAATTGAAGGAGAGAGGTTAGCTAAACACTAAGGACCCAATGAATCTACAAAACATTTAGAGGATTTGACAAACAGATTCTGAAATGGTCGACTCTAAGCCTGGATGAGAGTTAAATAAATCGGAATGAATATCAAATGAAATTTGATGTAGGAGAAAAGACCGATAAAGGAAGAAGGCGTCCTAAAAACGAGGATGCCCTTTATGTGGATCAGAATAAAGGACTCTTTATTGTGGCCGATGGTTTGGGAGGGCATCTGGGGGGAGAGGTCGCCAGCAAGATGTGCGTTGAAGAAATCGTTGGGTTTTTTAGCGAGATTGAGTCTAAAGCGATCAGCGAGAACAGGTTGAAGGAAGCAATTGAGCAGGCAAACGCCAGCATATATGCTCGATCCCTGACAGATGGTTCCCTGCGCGGGATGGGCACAACGGTCGTATTGTCCCTAATGCGAGATGGCATCCTGTGGCTTGCGCATGTAGGCGACAGCAGGGCCTATTTTCTCACGGAAAACGGATTTCGCCAGCTTACCGAAGACCATGCTATGCCCCCACCATTTGCTTCCCTTCTGAGAGCGGTGGGTGTTGATGAGACAGTGGAAGTCGATACGAGTCAATTGGCATACTCAGAAGAGGCGCTCCTGCTCTGTACCGACGGACTGACCAATATGTTAAGCGATGAGGAAATCGAAGAGATCATGAGATCCCACAGGGAATCCCAAACAGTGTGTGACAGTCTGGTTGATGCTGCAAATCAAAGGGGAGGCATGGATAATATCACAGTGGTTGTTATTGGAGAGGCAAAATAGATATCCATGTGGCCATCAACCCTGCCCAAATTAAGGAGGCTGTCTTAAAATGCTTAGATGCAAGGCTTCTGAAATCCCGAGGAATGAGGCATACAAGCAAAGCGGCAAAAGGCTCAAGGCCAAAGGCTTAAGGAAAACTAAAGAAGTGCGGTTCTGAATTCTTACCCTGCGCCCTGTACCTTGTGCCTTATACCTTTCATTCACGCCGCAGTGACCAGCCTTCGCCTGAGGTTACGGCGCGGCAGGCGAGGGATGAGGGTAACGCAGCCCTTCGGCTTTGCTCAGGGCCGTGAGCCTCTCGAACGGCAGATGGGCGTTTTCAGACAGCCTTTCGGGCTTGTTTTTTCTTAACCTTATCCAAAAATCTCTCCGTCGAAACAATATACCGCTCGTTGACGCCTTCAGAGATCTTTTCAACTTCATCCGACACCAAAACATCAAAGACCAACCTGCGACCGTCAACCTCTCTCACCGTCGCTTCTGCCCGAACCTTCATACCGAGAGGAGTGGCCGCGAAGTGTTTCATCTCGATCAGGGTTCCCACGGTCATTCTACCTTCCGGCAGGCGATCTTCGATGGCCTTCCGGGCAGCGTGTTCCATGAGGAGAACGACCCTGGGCGTCGATAACACCTCAGCGCCAAGATTTCCGGAAAAACTCGCCAGGTCCTGTCTTTCAACGATTATTTCAACTATACCTTTAAGGCCCACCTCAATGTCTACCATAGGATTCTCCTTTTCTCATTCCCCAGAGAGCCATTCTTCTAGGAAAAAGATATAGCAAAGTCTATCAATCATCATTTGGGGGTCGCGGGCTCGTCAAGATATCAGGATTTGTTCCTTCCGGAATGATCAACCAAATACGTTTAAGGTGCTTAAAGCTCATTCCTTTTAGAATTTCCCAAAACAGTTCAAGAAAATGCTCTTTTTTCAGTTTACCATGTTTTGTGCCCAGAAAGGGAATCGCTAGAGACCGGAGTTTTCGGCGCTCTGCTTCAAAAAGGATGCCCTCAAGGCATTTTTCAATCCATTCCTCTTTCCATGTGGGATCCTGGTTGAGGTCGTGGACGATGGCAAGAAAACGGTATGGGTGTTTGCCCTTGATAAGAACAGTCCCCGGCATCTCCGGTTGAGTCTCAATCAATTGGGTCATTATCCGGACTGGGTGTTCTCTGGGTTCCCGTACAATAGGATCTGCGCTTAGGACTCGAAATGTATCTTCCTCAAAAGCCACTGCGTCCAGGTCGAAGGGTTTGTTTGCTTCAGTGGTCGCCACAATTTGAAGAGCTCCCAATGAGATCCTGCGGGGTTCGCGTCCCCCCCGAAAGAGCTTAAGATGCCCTTCTCTGTCTTTTTTCTCCCGATGATTCGATTCCATAGGCCAATAATTCAAATCTACCATCGAACACAGAATAATTTAATAGATTCAACTGATTATGGAGTATACCTGATCATCAACAAGGTATCAGATGTTAGGCGCCGCATCGCAGATCCCGCTGTGGTGCGCGGGAGGAGCGACGACTGAAGCGTGTAGAGCAATACGCTGCAGGGAGGAGCGATCGAAGGTACGCCACTCACGAGATCCCGCCCTAGCGGGGAGATGATTCCTTGCCGGTGATCAGGGAGAAGACAGCGTATTGACAGCCATGTCCCATGACGCTATCCTCTACTCTCCATGAGATAAACATCTTTCCAAAAGCACATTTCAATCAATAAAGAAATCAGTTCGCTTCGCTCACAATTGGAATGATGGAATGCTGGAATTTTGGAATGCTGGAATAATGTGGGTCTTGAGGGATCGGTATAATGGTTTATTGAAAAAATCGTTCGTTCTGGGAAAGCCAAAATGTATATAAATAAACAGGTCTTTCCTGTGAAAAAACATTCCACTTTTCCACTCTTCCATTATTCCACGAGCGTGGCATATCAAACATAATGCCATCAAAAGCGACTTGATTTCATTACGTTGTAGCATTTTCGAGACGTATATTTACCACAAACCATCGGACATTTGAAAGGAGTTGAATTATGCCTACAATAAAAGGATCCAAGACCGAACACAATCTCTTGGCCGCTTTTGCCGGGGAATCCCAGGCTCGCAACCGCTACACTTTCGCCGCCAGCATTGCCAAAAAAGAAGGCTATGAGCAGATCAGTGGCATCTTCCTTGAAACCGCATTCAATGAGAAGGAGCACGCCAAACTGTTTTTTAGAGAGCTTGAGGGTGGTGAAGCAACCATTACAGCCGGATACCCTGCCGGTGTTCCCGGGGGTACGCTCGAACAGCTCAGGTCGGCATCGGCTGGCGAGCACATGGAATGGACATCACTTTACACAGGATTTGCCGATGTGGCCGAAGAGGAGGGATTCAATAAGGTGGCCCAGGTTTTTAGACAAGTGGCGGCGGTGGAAGAGTGGCATGAACGTCGTTATAATAAATTGATCGAGGCCGTGGAAAACAGTACCGTGTTTAAAAAACCGGAGAAAGCCTATTGGAAATGCCGTAATTGCGGGCGAGTTTTGGAGGCCACCGAGGCACCGGCCAAGTGTCCCACCTGCGACCATCCACAGGCACACTTTGAACTTCACGCTGAAAACTATTAAAGCATTTTGTGATCCATAGAAAACCAAAAAAAATGGGGCCGGCTTCTGATGAAACCGGTCCCATTCTTTTTGCATGAACCTGGGATTTTCCCTATCCTTCGGTATCCTTTAACCACCCTATGATCCTGTTTTTGGGGGGAGTTGAGCCCACGGATTTGATTTCTCCGTTAATAATCAGGGCAGGCATTCCCATAACCCCGAACTTGCCGATCTCCTTTACGTCCCTGACGTGTTCGATATCTCCTGCCAAGTTTAACTCAGCCATGGCTTCAATGACATCCTTTTCTAGTTTGTCGCATCGGGCACACCCAGGTCCCAATACCTTAATCGTAAGGCCTTCGACGACATCCTCTTCGTAGGGCTTTCCCAAAAACTTCTTGAACTCCCGCAAAAAGGCATCTCCATAGGTTTCCCTGGCTTTGTCGGGAATATAGTTCTTATTTTTAAGCCGGGTCAGCAGCTCAGATCGAATCAGAGCATCGGGTTTATCTGCAAAAGTATCTGCCACGGCCTCCAGGACGGACTTCAGCCCTAACACGCCGACAGTATGTTTGCCTACCCTGATTTGGACAGTATCATCTGAAGACATGTATAATTCCTATCTCCCTAAATTACGTATTGAACCGTTCCAGTTCCATCACGAGGGCGTCGTCATCTCCATAGTAATTGGGTTTCCTGCCAACGATTTTCATGCCCATTTTTTCGTAGAACTCCCGCGCTATGGTGTTTTTTAGCCTGACTTCAAGCCAGAGTTTCTTTCGCACCTGCTTCATTGCATGACTGAAAAGCATTCGTCCGTATCCTTTTCGCCTTTGGTATCGTTTAACGGCGGTTGAATGAATGTGTCCTTTCCTATCATAAATGACATATCCTATTATGCTTTCACCTACCACTAGAATCATGAAGCTTTCAGGCAGTACCCTGGCGTATTCGAGGAGGATTTTTCTGGGGTAGGCGGTCTTTGGAAAGGCCTCTTTTTCAATGTCGAGGATATCCTGGATATCTCCAGTTCTGAATTGCCTGATTTCTGTCGCCGGCTTCATCAATCGCAATACTATCAAACAGGTCCTTTCCCTCTCACACCCTAAAGGAAAATGAGGCAGCTTGTCTAGTCAGCGTTGCAATTTTGATGACTATGGTTATTCTTTCAGGAACAGCTGAATGAGCGAGATGATAATGAATAAACAGTTCGAGCCTGAATTCCGTGATTCTCAAAAGATGCATTTCTATTATGTTTTCTGGTCGTGATTGGTTGCATGATTCTTTGTGCAATTTTCAGGAAGCAACTGGTCTCCAGAGACTCATAAAAAATAAAACCTGGCATTCCTGGTAGATCATGGCTGTTTCTTCGAAAAAGGCATCGAAGTTGGTAGAATCGTTGTTGGGATTTGAACCTGAGAGCTGTCGACCATTCGGGGCCGGTAAATTCTCGCAAACCTTCCGGGTCCTCTCAGATAGGAAAAAGGAATATGTGCTTCGCATCGCGCCCCCTGACGCCGTCCTGCAGCTTTTCTATGAGTACAGGATGATGAGGCAAGAGCCCGCAATCCACAAAAGACTCCAAGAAGAAACATCCGCCCCTGTTCCTGCCATACTCGCTTACGATTTCTCTCGCCGATTGATTGATCGTGATTTTCTGATCATGCCCTGCCTTGAAGGGCGGCCCCTAAGCAGTGTTTCCCTTAATATCCCAGCCGGCGCGCGCGCCTTCCGGGAATGGGGGAGATATGTTGCTGAGATCCATCAAATAAGGGATGCTGATAACCGGTTTGGATATTTGGGCGAACATCATTGCATGGCGCCCCAGAGGACCTGGAGAGAAGCCTTTAGGGTTATGTATGAAAAAGAACTTGAAGATATCCTGGGTTGCGGGGTCTATTCAAAGACGCAGGTTCGAAACGGCATGATGCTTTTGGAAGATCATTTGGACGTGTTTGATACCTGTCAGACCTCGAGACTTTGCCATGGCGATTTGTGGGTAACCAATCTTCTTGTAAGGGAGGATGGTGAGGTCACGGGTGTCATTGATTTTGACCGTGCCTGTTGGGGTGATATTGAGTGGGACCTGGCGATAGCGGAATACTGCGGCGTGACAAAAGCTGCATTCTGGGAAGGTTACGGTCAGATGATCAATACCCATTCCGGTGAGGCTGCAATCCGCCGTTTCTTCTATTTGCTGTATGAGCATCAGAAGTACATTGTCATATCCATGAGTTCAAGGAGAAACGATCCAGCGCGAGCCCAACGGTATGCCAATGAGTGCCTGACAATTATTGAGAACTTTAAAAGGACCGGCCGTCCTGACTTCTGAGTTTAGGATTTTACATGAGATGAAGTTTGAACAGACCAAAGTTTGCATATTCGATGTGAACGGTGTGCTGATAGATTCCAATCTGGCTAATGCGCAGGCCATGGGACAGGCCTTTACAGAAGATGTGGGTTTACGGAATAGGATCGCCCAATACTATCTGACGCTGACGGGCATCGATCGCGGGACCAAGATAAGGCTGGTTCAGGAGAATATTATTGGAATACCCTTCGGGGAAGGTGAGTTTGAAGAGCGTTGGGAAGGACTTAAGAAACTTACACACCTGTCCATGACCCAAGCCCCCCTCACAAAGGGATGCAAGGAAATCCTCAGGGACTTGAGAAAAAGGGATATCACGCGGGTGGCCCTATCAAACACGCCTTTGGTCGAATTGGGGAAAATTCTCAGGGCGCAGGGTCTCGATTCACTCTTGGACATCATCAGAGGGGGAGGAGATTGGCCCAAAACCGAATCGCTCTCCCGTCTCCTGAAGGAATTCCAATTTGAACCGGAAGAATGCATTTTTGTCGGGGATGGAAAAGGTGATTTAATGGCTGCAAGAAAGGCGGGGGTTGCTTTTTTTGCCATTGATCCTGACACCGGGGAATTCGATGGAGAGGATGGATTTAGCGGCCCCTACAATAATCTTGCGCAATTGGCTGACAATGTGTTTGGAATAAAATATACGTAATAGTTTACATCAGGAAGAATCATAGACAGGATAACCTGCCTACGCCAATCTGTTACCACATAAAGCTATGGCGGGGTGAGCGGCTACGGCACGGCGAGCAGGATCAACAGGCAACCTTAGTTACGAATGCGGGAATCGTCAAAAAGCACCGCCAAAGGCGGGATGCCGATATGGCCATATCGGAACCATTGTTGAGCTCTTGAATGACAATAATAAGATACCTTATTATTGATATCAAGTGCTCCACGTAATGCTTTTAGACTATCTATTCATTTGAGCGGCCGAGCAGAATCATGTTATTAGTTCATTCTAAGAGATAAATCATCCTGACAATCATGTTTATCCCATCTGATGATGCTAATATTGATACGAGTAAATGAAATTTGCATTGTTATGAAGGCATCAGGAATATTGTGATATTTTTTGTGTCTTAGTGCCTTTGTGGCTGATCTTTTTCAGATTTCGGTACAGAGCATTTAAAGAAGAGGTGCCCAATTATGACAAAAGCCAAGGATATTATGTCGGAGGAGCTTATCACGGTGTCTCCGGGCATGGACATCACCCATGCCGCAAGACTCCTTCTCGAAAAAGGCATCAATGGAATACCAGTCATGGATGATGAAAAACTCGTCGGCATCCTTTGCCAGAGCGATCTTATTGCACAACAGAAGGATCTTCCAATCCCTTCGATGTTTACCTTGCTCGATGGACTTATCCCTTTAAAGTCCACAAAGCAATTGGAAAAGGCGGTACAAAGAATCGCGGCAACAACCGTCAAGGAGGCCATGACGCCGGATCCTGTTACTGTTCAGCCCGACACGAGCATTGAGGAGATAGCCGGGCTTATGGTGGACAAAGGCTTCCACACCCTGCCGGTGGTCGAAGAGGGGAAACTGGTCGGCGTCATCGGAAAGGAAGATGTCCTCAAGACACTCACGCCTTCCTCCGGCAAAGAGGAATGAGAGCTCAAACCAAAACT
>CAYWMP010000032.1:0-25184 GCA_964459445.1 uncultured Desulfobacteraceae bacterium | reverse complement strand
TCTTTGGGCGATGCTGCAAGGCTCATGGTGGAGAAAGATATCGGGTCGGTCGTGGTATCAAAGGATGGTCAAATGGTAGGTATCCTAACGGAACGGGATGTCTTAAAAAGACTGTGTTTCGATGACCAATGCGCTGCAGTGAATATTGAGGATGTCATGAGCACCCCTTTGGTAACAATCGACGGGGGAGCCGCCATTGGAGAAGCCGCCAACCTTATGGCTGAGAAAAAGATCAGGCGTCTTTTGGTAGCTGAGAATGGAATGATCGAGGGGATTATCACGGAGCGAGATGTTCTCCGCGGTACCCTCGATGTCTTTAGGAAATTGTCGGATGCCTGGGTTTAGAAGGAAACTGCCGCAACGCTATTAAATAAAAGCTCTTTTGCTTCTTGACAATCGGGGTCTGCCTTCAACAAGGATCTCAGTTCTTCCTTGGCTTTCTTTTCTTCCCCAACAGCCAGATAGTTCCTCGCCAGGTGCAGCATAATCTCCGCGTTATCCTTGGTTTTTTTTCTTACCTTATCAAAATATCCTAGTGCTTTCTTGGGTTGCCCGAGTTTTTCATTGACGAGCCCCAGTTTGAACATGATGTCATAACGGGTCGTGTCTTGCTTAATGATTGAATCCAGAAGACCCTTCGAATACTCCCAGATGCCATTTTGAATGCAAAGATCGGAAATATCCTCCTTTGCGGAAATGGGATCGCCCGAGGCATTTATCGTCCGGTCAAAGACCGTAATGGCCTTTTCAACCTGATTGCGTTTAATGAGTAATTGGCCCAACTCGATGGCCCGGCCTAAATGTCGCGGGTTTAACTCCAGGGCCTTGTCAAGGTTGTATATCGCCTTTCCGAATTGCTCGTGTATTAGGTAAAGCAGCCCCAATTTGTGATAGGCTGAAACATCGCATTCATTGATCATCACTGCCCTGGTAAACCATCTCTCTGCCTTTTTCAAATCATTCTTCCTTAGAAAAAGTGCACCAAGCCTGGTGATTGGTTTTGATGACTTAGAGTTTGCCCTCATCGCCAGTTTGATTTCATCAATGGCACCATCAATGTTTCCTTCATCTTCGAGAATGTCTGCTTTCGCCAGGTGGAGTGTAAAGGGGGACGGATTGTTTGCCCTCTCAATGACTTCCTTAATCTTTTTTACAAATGACTTGGCGGAAAGGGGTTTTACAATGTAGCCATCGATTTCCGATTCCAAAGCTGCCGCAATAATATCCATATTGCTCTCGCCGGTGACCATCACAACAGGCAAGTCCCGCAATGCCTTGTCTTCTCTTATGCGATAGAGAAGATCAGTGCCATTCATGGTCGGCATATTCCAGTCAATGATTGCAAAATCAATGGGGCGTTTCTTCAATATATTGAAGGCAAGCACACCGTTGGGCGCAAAATGAAACTCTTTTCCGAACCCCGATGATTTGAGCATCGTGCGGATAAGATTGCACATGGTTTCTTCATCATCGGCAATAAGGAACGTCATGTATTCTGGAACCAACATGTTGTTTTCCATGGGATAGAATTAGGGATTTCTGATTTGTGAGGCGATTATTTCAGTCGAATCGTAAATGCAAGAACCGGTTCAATACACCAAAAACCCGCATTAGAGAGACCGAAGGCGAATTTTCGAATGATTCCATTTGGCAGCCCCGCTACTCTTAAGCAGGAAGCTTTGCCCTTTCCTAGGTCAAATTCTTCGGTTCTCTCTATATATATCGGCACTAAGAGGATATTTCTTTAGTCGCACAATTATGAAATCCATAACCGTTGAAATCTCTGTCGTCCCATCCCCATTAAAGTAGTTTGCTATGCGAATCTGAAAACTAAGTTCTTGACATAATTAATATTTCTTCATTTAATGGGTTCAAAAATAATTCTCCATCTCATGAACCTCCAACCTCGTCATGCAGGGGTTGCCCCATGGAGTTACCTCTTAAATTCGGCCTACCTGGCTCCGAATGGAGCACTGAAAACGCTGATCATCTTCTATCCTCCATCACGCACCTAAAAGCAAAACCTGAAGGGCAGTTGTCATGGAATTTGTGAACGGTTCTTTAACTGGCTTTAGAAAAAAAATTCTAAAAGGAGAAAGCCATGAAAAAACAGATCCGCAATTACGAGACAATACTCAAAGTAACCAAAGCAATGTCAATGTCCAGAGATCCAGAAGAGGTGATTACTTTAACGGTCAAGAGCATCAAAGAAGCCCTTGACTTGAAAGGGTGCGCCTTATTTCTCATAAACCCCAGCAACAATGAGTTGGAACTGGTGGCTTCGTCAGGTTTGGGCAAAGAGTATCTGGAAAAAGGACCCGTCCACGCCATGCAATCCATTGCGAACTCCTTAGAGGAAGGCCCGGTCGCTATTTACGACGTTTTGGATGATCCAAGGATTCAATACCCTAAAGCCGCAAAAAAGGAAGGCATTGCCTCTATTCTATCCGTTCCCATTTATGTGAGAGGTGACATAGTCGGGGCCATGCGTGTTTACACAGATAAAAAATCGGAGTTCACATTAGAGGACGTGAATTTTGTGCAGGCCTTGGCCCAAATTGGGGGGATGCTCATAGATATGTGCAGGCTCTACCAGGGGCAAAATGAAATGATTGATGTCCTAATGACAATGAAGGAATCCATGCCCCTCTAAAACACCAGAAGGCAAACCTCCCTCTTTCGTTTCAGGTTGATCCTTCGAGGTTGTGATTAGCATGTCAAAGATTGTAGTAAGAGGGGATTGTCACCTGCGATCGACAATGGCAAGAAGTCTATAAGAAGGGGGCTTCCCTTTTGACTTATCTTCGTTTGTGGTGAGGATTGGTTTGGTCTCAACATTCAATGGAAGTGAATTTCATTTTGTCATATGTTGAGACTTAAATTCATTATGCTTATGGCTGTGCATTGAACAACATAATGTTGAAGGGGGTGCAGAAATGAAAGGGATAAAGATCATCTTATGGATTTGTGCCATATCATGTCTGCTGGCATTTGTGCTTGCTGTTCTACCTTGGCAGACGCTAACCTCCTTTTTTGAAGCTTTAGGGGGTCAGCCCCTCGGTACTAGTGGCATCACTGTCTTTATGGTCCGACTGTGTTTGTTGCTATTCGGGTTGATAGGGGTATTCTTTACCATTCTTGCACGAGATCCCTTGAAATATAGCGGTATGCTGCAGTTCGCGGGCTTTTGGTTGGTGATCTATGGGATCTACGTTCTAGCCGCAGGCATACGATATGAACTCCCAGCCTGGATCTATGGCGAATTTTTCTTTTCCGTCGGCTTCGGTCTAATCCTATTCTGTTTCCGAAAAAGTGCCTTTGAGAGAAGCACGGCATGACAATTG
Organism: uncultured Desulfobacteraceae bacterium; assembly: GCA_964459445.1. GTDB lineage: Bacteria > Desulfobacterota > DSM-4660 > Desulfatiglandales > HGW-15 > CAYWMP01. Next base: position 21,840 of record CAYWMP010000032.1, on the reverse strand, counting down.
AATCTCGCCTATTTCGTAGGCCGGGCGACTTCCGAAACGGCTGATCTACTCTTTGATAGGATTAACAATGGCCTAGGTACAGCAAATGAATTCCGTTTCTCAAATCGAGAGCGGGATTTTGTGATTTTGGGCTGGTGTGAGCCTCTGAAGGAGCTACAGAAATGATAGGGATAAAGACTATATTATGGATCTATGCCATATCCTTCTTGTTAGGATCTATCTTTGCTATTCTACCGTGGGAGGTGTTAACCTCATGGTGTGATGGTATGGGGATTCAACCCCCAATTGCAGAGGCGTTCACTGTGTTTGTGTTTCGACTGTTTTTTGTGCTATGCGGGATGATAGGAGTATTCTTTGCCATTCTTGCTCAAAATCCCATGAAATATGGAGCTATGCTAGTGCTCGCATCCTATGGAATGGTGATCTTCGGGATCTTCTCGCTTGCGACAAGCATACGATACGGACTCCCAGGTTGGATATATGCAAAGGTTGTCATCTTTGGCGTAGGAGCTGGTCTACTCCTACTTTTTCTCCGAAAAAATTCATAGAGAGCAACACCGCCTAACCCACTCTTCCAGAGGACACTGGAAAAGGGGTCAAATCTGCTCTTGATTCATGTTCCCCTTTGCTCACGTAATCGTTTGGACTGCATGAAACACGATTCTGTACCAGTAGTTTTCTATCAAGATTGCTTTAATTAAACCGCTTTCAAAAGGAGTGTTGTGATGGCTTTTAATATTAAACGAATCCTCTTTTCATTACTGCTTGTTTTTATTGCTCTAACTCTTTTCTGTGTAAATTCAGCTTCTGGCAAAACACCGGATTATTGGCCTACGGAAGGGTGGCGCACATCTTCTCCAGAACAACAAGGAATTAATTCTGGGGTTTTAGCTAATATGCTCGAAAAAATTAAGGAGCAGAAGTATTCCCTTGATTCTGTGACGATAATCCGCAATGGATATGTGGTCCTGGATACCTATTTCTATCCTTTTCAAAAAGGCGAAAAACACAATTTGGAATGCTGTGCCAAAAGCTTGACTGGCACTCTTGTGGGGATAGCGATTGACAAGGGATATATCAAAAGCGTAGACCAGCCGATCCTCGAATTTTTTCCAGGGATAACTCCTGCGAATTTAGATGATAACAAACGCGCTATCACGTTAGAGCACTTGTTGACCATGACAACGGGATTAGAATTTCAAGACTCATTTAGGTACAGGTGGCGGGGTTTATTAAAAATGATGAAAAGCCCGGACTGGGTACGATATATTCTCGACCTGCCAATGTCGGAAGCCCCCGGAACACGATTTGAATACTGCAATGGCGCCTCATTTCTCCTGTCGGCCATTATTCAGAAAACCACCGGCATGAGGACGCTGGACTTTGCCAAGAAACATCTCTTCGGTCCTCTGGGAATTGAAGACGTGATATGGTGGACAAATCCACAGGGAATAGACCTTGGGTATGACTATATGTGGCTCAAGCCGCTTGATGTGGCCAAGATTGGTTGGCTGTTTGTGAAAAAGGGGCGCTGGGAGGACAAACAAATAATTTCAAAATCCTGGGTAGAGCAAGCTACTAAAAAGCATACCGACGCCATATTTTTTGATGGGTACGGATATCAATGGTGGATCGATGAGGATGGATTTTTTGTAGCACTTGGATGGGCGGGTCAGTACATCATCGTGGTGCCCGAAAAGCGACTGGTGGTTGTTTTTACCGGCACGATGCCTGAGGAACGGCAAGGACTCCCCATATCCTTGCTTCTTCATTTTTATGTTCTACCTGCAGTTGAGTCGGAAGTTGCGCTGCCCCCGAATCCAAAGGCGAATGCTCACTTAAACACTTTGGTAAAGAATTTCCAGGCTGCTCCTGAGGCTAAGCCTGTGCCCGATCTTCCAGAAATGGCTCGCTTGGTATCGGGGCGCAAGTGCCATGCGGAACCGAATCCCCATGGGGCTGGAGATTTTATTTTAAGATTTGGAGCAAAGAAAGACGTGGCTATCCGAAAGTACGAGTGGAAGGGGCAAACATTTTTGGTGAAAGTGGGATTGGATAATGTTTACCGTTTCACGGACACACCCTATTCCGATATACTTTTGATTCGTGCAGCCTATAAAGGGAATTGGTCAGCTGAGGATACCTTCACAATGTTGTACCACTTTGTAGGAGATACGAAAAGAGGGCAAATTCAATACCAATTTGAGGGGGACGAAGTTACTTGTCGAGCAACTTCTGCCCCTTATGGTTCAGTTGAATGGAAATGCCGACTGGAAAAAACTTCAAACTAAAATAAATGAAATATTCGCTTGAATATACCTTTATCTGAAATGCAAATATCTCCAAGGTATCAGCAATATTCATCGGCCAGTGAAACCTGATATTAAAACTCCTTATTTGGAAGTCCGCGCTTTCCACTACTGCTATTTATTGTTTTTCAGGAGAAGGCACAGTACGGTTAAGGCTAGTGTAAGAATTCAAGACATCACTTTGGAATCCTTTTCTTTAAATCGATTTTTTCTGGCGCCACGGATTTAAATTTTCCATATAAGATATTGAATATCGCAGAATATGAGCGGATCCCCCATGGCTCAATGATGAGATGAGGCCCCTTGCTTAACTGCTGAAATTTTGATGGGTAACGCAAGGGCTGATCCGGCAAGGGGTGCAAAGACCAAAACCCACATAGCATTCACAAGCCCGAACGAATCGGCAAGATAACCTGAAAGGGCGGTTCCCAGCCCCCCGGTTCCAAAACCCAAACCCAAAATCAGACCGGATGCCAAACCCAGGTGTCGGGGCAAAAGCTCCTGAGCCATGACAATGGTGACGGAAAACGAGGCCAGCAAAGCCGCACCGGCTGTGAGGGCCAGAATCCAAAGCCATGGTCCTGTGCTCAGCATGAAAAGGGAGGCCAGGGCAGGGTATAGCAACAAGCTCACGGCAACCACGCTGCGCCTTCCGATGCGATCTGAAAGATGACCCCCGTAAAGACCGGCAGCGGCGCCTCCGACAAGAAACACGGTCAGCACCAGGCTTCCGGTTTTGAGAGGCATACCTTGGTTTTGAAGAAACAGGGGAAGGTAGGTGATAAAACTCACATAAACCCAAGAGCGCAGAGCCACTATGGAGCAAACCGCTATGAGGGGAGTCCAGGGTAGGAGATAGGCCCTGTTTGCTGCGGGATCTGAGGATTTTTTCCAATCCGCCGATTCCCTTTTCAGAAAATCACCAGGGTATAGGAATATTACCAGAAATAGCAACAGGCCGGGGGCAACCAATCCAATTGTGGCGTGTAACCCCAATCCCAACACCAAAAAACTTCCGACCAATGGACCCAGGGCAAAACCAATATTCCCTCCGGTAGAGAAAACCGCAGCACCCAGCCCTCTTCTCGTGCCGCTGACAAGATATGTAGCCATCATGGCCCGGGGGTGATAAGCGGCAGTGCCCAATCCAGCAAATCCCACCAAAAGTACTGCGGAAAGGTAGTTTGGGGACCACCCGAGAAGACCCATTGTCAGTGCTGTCCAAAGGATCCCAAAGGGTATGAACCAACCCAGACGATGGCGATCCGAAATGTATCCGAAGATAGGTTGTATGACTGAAGATGTCAGGTTCAGGACCATCATCATGGCCCCAACTTGGAAATAAGTGAGGGAGAAAAGCTCTTTGAATTTAGCAACGACAACAGGAAGGATGCCCTGAGAAGCGTCGACCCAGACATGACCTAGGAATAATAGTAGTAAGGGGATTCTTTCCATAAACTCTATTTACCTATCTTACGTCGATACCAGCTTTATGATTCTGTTTTTCCCAATAACGGCGGTAGACCCATTTCCCTCTCTCTTGAATCGGGCTGTCTTGAACCCATTCAGTCCAGTCGGCAGTCGCTGATCGGGTTCGTTCAAAAGCGGATTCGGTGAGTGCGGCTCTATTTTCAATGGGCACATTCTGAGCTGTTTCCAATAGGGAGTTTTCCAGCTCATCCTTTTGCTGTCGGAAAATTTTGCTTCTCACAGGGTAATCCAGGAGGATCGAACGGTGGAACGTTTCATGATGCCACCAGAGGGTTGCCGGGTTGAAGGCGCCATTAGGAGTGGGTCCGATATCCGGGAGCACCGGCCTTTCAAACCAGACCGGTTTGAACACACCGGTGCAGGGGGCGGATGTGCCCGTTAACCAATAGGTTCGGCTTTCCGACCTTAAATGGGCAACCAGGGACCCCGTGGTCTGTGTAGCGTTGCGGGTCAGTTTATTGGCGGCATGGGCACATAACCGGCACCCCAGGATGTGGGAATCCGGGTGATAGTTGTCCTCCCGATGATCCCTGAGAATATCCATAGCTGAGGCCACATCCATTTTCCCGTTCCTATTGTTGATGAGATCATGGGAGCGATCTCTTCGCGATCGACACGCTGAGAAAGTGGTATAAAGCCAATCCGAAAAGCAATGGGCAAAAGAAAAGGTTTTTCCCTTTTTCAAAAGGCCTCTTTTTCTTGCTGTATCGATGAGGTCAGGATGGCCCTCGTCATATGCCTCGCCAATCGTCAGACCATTGCTAATGCTATAGAATGCCTTAACCCTAAGAGCTGCCCAAAGATGTCCGGCGGTTTCAAGAACCCAAGCTTCTTTGGGGTCGGTAATGATGTAGCTGTTGTGATAGGCCATCCGCTTATCTTCATACCCGCAGATCCCACCCTGACCGCAATCTGAAATCAGCTGCACGATGTTTTCCAATGCGTTCTGGGCCGTGCCGGATCGTTCCAGGGCGAGGCGCACCAGATCCATACCTGTAAGAGCCGGCCCTCTATTCAAAGGCATTTTTGTAAAAACTGCCTCATTGCCGATCACCACGCCCTTTTCATTGGCGCCCATCTCTGCGCCCCACAACCAGAAGGGCCGCGAGAGCAATGTGCCAAGGGTTTCTTTGACTTGGGGGATTTCAATGTAAGTGCATTTGACTTTGGCGCCAGGAGGATAAGGGGTTGGCGGGTGGTACTCCAGGACCTGGGCCTCGTTGGGTTCCCGGTCGCTGTTTTTCCCAAAGATAATGGAACCATCCAGTGTCGCCGGAGGGAGGATAATAAAGGTGTCGCACATGATTTACCCCATCGTTGCATAAAAAACATGGCAAGATATTATCAAGGACAAGAATAGCAAGGTTTTCAATTTCATGGATAGTTTTTCTGAAATCAACAAATAGTGAAATCCAGGTGGCTAGGCAAGAATTGCCATGTTTTTCACCCTGCGGGAAAGCCGAGGAAACCGAATCTCCTTCGTTGTCAAGGATTCGCGGTAAGATACTACAGCTTCACCCTTGACGCCTCGGATCTACAACATCCTCGACTTTTGCAATGTTGAGGTTTGCCTTTTAGGGTTTATCTTTTAATCTCGTCAGGGAGTATGAATTCGTAACGCTTCCGAAGAATTTTTGTCCTGAAAAATCGATCTATTTTTCTGAATGACAGGAAAACGGTCCAAATGAGTTTGTCTGAACTGTAATATTTTTTCACCTCGTTTTGCGCCAAAGGTTCAAAATCTGAAGGAAGGCTTTGATTGATGATATCCAAAGTTAGAGGAATAAGGTCCGGTCGCTGTTCTTTAATTAGATTTCCTGCCAAATCAATGCAGACCTGCCTTTGGTCGTAGTAACGGTTCATGACATCTCCAAGAAAAAGCCATCGGATAATCCAGCGCAGGAAGCCGGGCGCGCTTTTGAGGAGGAGTTCAGGGTCCAGTTGTTCGATGCCATTTTTTCGAAAAAGTGGGGTGCTGGTATCGATATAGCTCAATTCTTGGCCATCAAGGGCAGCGTGCCAGTTAGATATCTGACCGTCCAGGGCGATTTCAATCGAGGGTGACTTTGCACGGCTGAACCCGAAGAGCTTGGAGATTTCAGAAACGATTTGTCCAATCAATCGCTCCACTCGGTTCGAGGGAAGATGATGGATGAGTTTGTGGCAAAAGTGGTCGACAGACAGTTGTTCCTGTGCAATGTAAAGCACTACCGGTCTCCCGGATACCTCCAGGATGATTGTTTCATCTTCGGGCAGGCGTAGCCCGGCCTCAGTCAGTAAAGCACAATAATCCCGGTATTTTTCAATGTACTCCTCTGCGGAGGCGCGGTTTGAGAAAAGGGGCATTCTCTTGAAGGCAACATCCCTATTATCTCCAATCTGGAAAATGGATGAGATCTCGCCGTAACCGAGGACGGCGGCTGGAGTGGCGGAGAGTTTGAGGTCTTGGGGATTTAACCCGGCCTCGAATCGGTGCAAAAGCTCCTTGTCAATATTCATGTGAGTCACATTCGATCAATATTTGCATGTCGAGGGCTGCATAGCAAATTGAATAAGGCCCTTCAGTCCTACCGGGAAGGTGGTGCACCACGAGTTCACTTTAAGAAGCTGCTGATTCGTTGTTTAAATTTAATCATGGGTTTGAGACGTTTTGCTGAAATAAGTGCCTTGTCAAGCCGTTCCAGGACCCAATCCACCAGATCTAAATCCATCACGAGCGGGGGCAGGAATTGACATACGCTTGGGTCGTTATTGGCATAGACCATGAGCAGATCATTGTCATAGGCCGTCTTTGTGAGAATAGGCCCCGACATCTCATCCGTAAGCTCCAAACCCATCATCAGGCCAAGCTGATGCAATCCAACCAGGAATTGGGGATGCTTACCCATCAGTGCCTCGATCCCTTCTTCAAATTGTGCTGCGATGCGATTGACATGTTCAAGGAATGCCGGCTCTGAAGAGATCTCAAGCACCCGTTTGGCGATTTGGCAACCGATCTCCGAGCCGCCGAAGGTAGAGACATGAATAAAGGGATCCTCATGAAATACCGCCTCGATAGACCTCCGAAGCACGGTTGCCGAAATTGGATATAATCCTCCGGATAGGCCTTTTCCGAGTACCACGATATCCGGTTCGATATCAAAATGCTCGAAGGCCCAGAGCTTGCCTGTTCGCCCCAGTCCGGTTTGGACCTCATCCAGGATGAGGATTGTTCCCTGTTCGTTGCAGGTTTCTCGTACTTGTTGAAGGTAGGTTTTAGTTGGGATGACCACACCGAGAGTGGCAGGAACCGTCTCCAATATGACGGCCGCGGTATCTTTATCTACCGCGGAGGTCAAAGCATCCCCATCTCCAAAGGGAACCTGGACGAAACCGGGAGCCTGGGGCCCAAAGGGTTTTCTGTATTTCTCATCTCCGGCCGCCATGGCCAGGCCTGTGTGTCCGTGGTAACCGCCTTGCGCAGATATAATCTTTTGTCGTCCCGTGTGGGCCCTGGCAACCTTGAAGGCAAGGTCAATGGCCTCACCACCCCCAACACCGAAAACCGTATAATCAAGGTCGCCGGGCATGAGCCGGGCGATAAAAGATGCAAGGTCCGCTCTGGCCTTGCTTATCAAGTGATGATTTCCAATATCAAAATCCTCGAGGGATTCCTTCAGCAGATCCATCAATTCTCGGTTTCGGTGACCGAGGTTAAATACCCCACCATTGCAATGGAGATTGAAAAGCCGTTTCACACCATCAATGTCCCACAGGTAACAACCTTCCCGACGGCCCAAGACAAAGTCCAGTCCGTATTTCTGAAAAAAAGCGACTTTGCCGTAGGAAACGTGATACCTGAAGGCCTCAATGGCATTCTGTTTTGTCGATGAAGGTTTCATCGTTGGAAACTCCTCATACTCGGCCCCTTGGGCAGCGGTACATACAATAATATGAAATGGTACAGATACCCCCCTGTCTCATGAAGCATATATCAGGGATGCCTGGGTTGTTTCAAGTTCAAGGTTTAGAATTTTAGTGCCGGGGAGATCAAGATTTAGTCAGTTTGAGGCGTTGGGCCGCCGAGCCCTTGAGGCAGGTTGTTAATTCGCCATGAGATTCAAGACCCTTCGATATCCATCACGAAGGTCAGGGGAAAGATCAACAATGTAACTGATTTGCTTCTGGGTCAAGGCATCAAGTGTGACGGGTTCTTTCCCGATGATATCCTTTACTTCACTGCGGATCTGTCTTGTTTTTTTGATCAATTGAGCCCGAACTTCCCTTGGTTTGCGAAGAAGGAGAACGCCTGCCAGCATCTTGTAGAGCGTCTTGGAAGCTCGGCAGTGAGGGTCATCAATTATAAATGGGGTGAGTCGGCGAGAAGCCTTACGCACTGCCCTGTCAAAGGGAATCGTACCCAGTACTCCTGTGTCGATGGAGCATTTCCTTTTCAATAGGTCTTGCATAGAGGTTGCGATATTCGCGTCTTTACGCTTCTCAGCCATGTTGAGGACAATGGATAGACTAAACCGTTCGATTTGCTGTTTTAGCCGGAGATAGTAGGATTGATCTATCGATTGAATTTCTTCCAGGATTCCTTCGAGATCGGGGCCTTCTTTTTTTTCCTGATAGGCTTCGTGAATCTTTTTGGTAAGGTGTTTGATCGATCTATGAGCAGCAAAGAATCGATCCAACAGCCTATGAAAAGCGACCTTTACAAAGTTATAGGTATCCAGTACTGAAGCAGGCTCCGCACCAGTAATGGCAATACATTGATCTGCCATCAAAAAAAAATCGAGGACATTATAGGAGGTGTCTCCACCCAAATCGATAATAACATAGTCGCATTCAAGGGCCTTGAGATGGCGCATGATTTTCAATTTCTGGGAGTAGGGGAGGTTCGCTGTCCCCAATCTCGAAGAATCTCCCCCTATGAGACTTACGCCCTTGAAAGGTGTGCGTATCATAATATCGTCCAGTGCCCTTGCTCGTCCTTCCATGAAGTCATTCCAATTCCTTGCAAGAGCCTTAACACCCAAATAGAGATGCAGATCAGCGCCTCCGAAATCCAGATCGGCGACAACGACTTTTTGCCCCAATAGGCCCAACCCCACGGCCAGGTTAGCCGAGAGTAATGACTTGCCAACGCCTCCTTTGGCCCCACCAATTGCGATGATTACTTTTTGAGAGGCCTCGTCGGTTAAAGGGATGCCCCTTACCTTTGAAGCAAATCGTTTTACATTCTTCTGAATTGCATTTATACGGGGCACAAGCTCCTTGTAGTCGTAAGTCAATCTCTCATATTTCTCTTTTCGGTTTTTTCTCTCCGACTCGCTAAGGCCCTCATAGGTTTTGGGATGACAGGCTGCAGCCCTTTTAATATAGGTGTTTTTCAAATCATCGGGCGTCAGTTTGATGAGAAAGTTCTCATTAATCGAAGACGCATCGGGAAAGAAAGAGGCCAGCATCTCCCTTAAGGAGTCGAATTCCTGCGGTCCGATCCCCAGATCTTTCTCAAGATGAATGTCAAGGTCCAAAATAAGATCCTTCCCGGCTGAAATTATCCTTAAATCAATGGGTTAAAAAGGTTGGTATTGGATTCACCTTCATTGGTGATGCATATAAACCCTTAATGGGCATGCGGGCATTGGAAATTGCAAGCGTCATGCCATTGCAGTGTGAAAAAACGATACATCATGCAAAATTCAGGTTATAATGACCCACCTGAAAGTGAATTAGGGGAATCATTTCATCTTTTTTGTCTGGGTGCCCTGCGAACTCGTTGAGATGTATGTATTGCTAATGATCGAAAGGAAACGACCATGAAAATCTTGGCCCTTAACTCCAGCCCTCGTATCGGCGGGCAAAGCAAAACCGAATTGATGTTATCGCAACTTGTGCAAGGAATGGACGATGCCGGTGCGGAGGTGGAGACGGTGAATCTTCACAAGAAAAATATCAAAAACTGCATTGGGTGTTTTACTTGCTGGACAAAGACGCCCGGCATCTGCGTCCATAAAGACGACATGACAAAGGAAATCTTTCCCAAATGGTTGGAGTGCGACGTTGTGGTCTATGCGTCACCCCTTTATCATTTCACACTCAATGCGGAGATGAAGGCATTCATTGAGCGGACCCTACCGGTTCTACATCCATTCTTTAAGGGTTACGAGGGTAAAACCTACCATCCTTTGAGACAAACTCCTCCGGCGGCGGTGGTGCTTTCCGTGGCAGGATTTTCTGAAATAAGCGTATTCGATCAACTTTCTTCCTGGGCGAATTGCATCTTTGGGGGACGAAGGCCCCTCATTGCAGAAATCTACCGTCCGGCGGCAGAGCTATTGACCGTTCCTACCCTAAAGAAAAGGGCAGATGATATCCTGGCAGCCACGAGGGAAGCGGGTAAGGAGATCGTCGAAACAAAAAGCGTCTCTTCTGAAACCATATCTCGTATTAAGCAGGAAATAGTGGAAGACAAAGAGGCATTTTATAAGATCGGAAATCTCATGTGGAAGACATGTATTGAGGAGGGTATCACCCCAAAAGAATTTCGTGAGAAAGGGCTCCCGCCTCGTCCTGACTCCATTGAAACCTTCATGATGATTATGCCCATGGGATTCATTGCGGATAAAGCCGGAGATACAAAGGCAACGATTCAATTCGATTTTTCAGGAGAGGTGTCAGGTTCCTGTCATATGAAAATAGAAGAGGGGAAAATTGATGCAGTTCAAGGCCCTTCCGATGCGCCAGATCTTTATATTGAGACGCCCTTCGAAGTCTGGATGGACATTATGACAGGCAAGACGGATGGTCAGCAGATGTTTATGGCCGGGAAATATAAAGTCAATGGGGATTTATCCCTTCTCCTCCGGATGAATGAATTGTTCGGGCATTAGTTCATGTCCCCTTTAATTTCCATGCCGTTATTCGTGGGTGGCTCTATGACCCGCATGTCTTTCCATTTGCCCCCACGAAAGCGGATTAGGGAACCGATGCCCAAAAAGGTGGCATAGGCCGTAATGAATACCCAACAAGGCGTTAGACCTGAATTGACAAAAACCACTGCAACAAAGGTCGGCAGCACAAGCACGGACCCGGCCATGCCACCCATCAGAAACATGACAAAACGGGTATCGCCGGCGCCTTTGAGCGCGGACAGGAAAATAATGCTCAAGGCATCAAAAATGGAATACACCGCAATGAACCTCAACAAAACGACCGTGATGCCGAAGATCTTAACGTAACGAGCTGAATCGGCCTGGACCGCAAAAGGGGCAATAAAGACTTCAGGCACGAGGACATAAGAAGCTGCAAGGCTGCCCATATAAAGTAGGGTGAGGTGGAGCCCTGAATAGGCGCTTTTTTGTGCTATTTCCGGCCGGTCTCCGCCGAGGTACTGACCCACGAGCACGGATATGGCCATTTCCGAACCAATCATGGGCATGAAGGCAATCATGTTGATATTAAAGGCAATATTGGTGGCAGCCAGATTCTCCGTGCCCAGCCTGCCGATAAGCAGGACGAAGAGGGCAATGGCTGAGATATCCATGAAAAACTCTACGCCGGAGGGTACCCCATAACGCATTAGTCGTGAGAACAGCTCTGACTCAAGCCGCCAGCCTGCAGGGGTATTGTAGGCTTGCCGACTTCTTCTCGCCAAGAACAAACCCATGAATACGAGAAAAGAGAACACCGCGGATATGACAGTCGCCCATCCGGCCCCTCTTATGCCCATCTCAGGAAAACCCCAATTCCCGAATATCAGGGCGTAATTCAAAACCACATTGACTATGGTCGCAGCGAAATTGACCCACATGACGGGCAGGGGCTTGCTCCGGCCGGAGAAAAACCCGGCTACTGCTGACCCCGCAACAACCGGAAAGGCCCCGAGGCAGAGAATTTGAAAGTAATCGACTTCCAATCGTTGGAGAACGGGTTCGTGTCCGATAAGCCTGAAAAGGGGTCCTGCTAGAGGAATGAGAAACAGGATGGCAATGCCTCCCAACAAAGAGATGTAAATCCCCTGCCAGACAGCAGGACCGATCCTGTTGAACCTTCCCGCACCAAAATACTGGGCCACAAAGGTGCTCACATAGGCGGCGGTGCCCATGAAGAAACAAACGAATGAAAAGTTGAGCAGGTTGGCGGGCACGGCGGCGGCAATGGCCTCCGGCGAATACCAGGACAGAAACATGCGGTCCACGAAGTGTTGAACAGACCAGGAACCCGTGCTCAGGATCAAAGGAAACGCAAGAGTCAGAAACTGCCTGTAGCCTCCCTCTGCAGCCCATCTATTTGAGATTCTATTCATCATTTGTCGTTACAGCTCAGTTTGGTAATAGTTTGAAAGCTATTGATTATTGGAGGAGGTCGAATCAATGAAGCGGCACAGTCTAAACATGAATGCCCTCTTAGACAACATAAAAATCGAAAACCATTGAAAAATGAAAATATGTGTGTAGTTTCCTAGTTGGAATAAAATAGATTTGAACCCCGTGGCAAATTAGGAGGGGAAGATGAATACAAAAGCGCCGAGGAGAATGCTCCTCACAGCCATGGTTCTTTTGGTCCTCCTTTCCGGTTGTGCAACCTACGGAAAGGTCTTGCTGGAACCAAGGACCGGGTCCTATATGACAATTGAAAAGCTGGAAGAGAATTGGGATCAGTATACCGTTCATTCGACCGATTATTGGCGGGAAGGTAATCCGGGGGGGATCCTTTTTGATCCGAAGGACGATCAGAATACCCTGACCAGTGGTGCATGGAGAGAGGTCGGGGATCAGCAAAGCCTTTCACAACTAATCAACTCTATTCAAGGGTCTCGTGGTAGGCTGTATAGGATTATCGGGCCGGAAGACGAGATCTTTGGGTATCTGTATATGTATGTGAAGCCAAACCGCGTGAAGTTCTTCGTTAAGGTCATCGATCAAAACGAACTGTGGGTTTCGGGTATTGAGCCGCAGATATTGGGTGTCCCCTAGCAGACTCCTGAAAATCGCTCCTTAAGCCTTGAGCCGGTATTATTTACTCCTCACCCCTTTTAAGCGAAACTTTGATTAGGCAAAAGGGGGCGTTTTGCAAAGGTCTCTAGGCTTGTTTCACGGAAACATCCAAAATCTTGGCCGGGGTGTCGAAGGTTTTCCAACCATGAAGCACGCCGGCGGGTATGAAGTAGGTCTCTTTGGCCTTGAGTACCCGAGTATCGTCACCTACGAACATCTCGATTTGACCTTCCAGGACAACGCCGCACTGTTCAAAAGGATGTTCATGCCCGGAATCCTCTTTATCGGGTCCAATCTCCATGCAGGCCATGACCAGGTTTTCGCCTAGCTCTGCCATGCTTTTTATTCCCGGCCTGAACTCCTCAAGCACCAAATCACTCAAGCTCCAAAAGGGCATTCACTCTTCCTCCATCTGATTTATTCGTTAAATTTGTGCAAACCCCAGTATAGGGGAAGGGCAGTTTTTCAGAAAGGCTTTTTTTGCAGTGTTTTAATCACCGCAAAGACGCCGAGCACGCAAAGGGTTTGGTTCACTTTTTTGCTTTCCGCTGACCTGCCGTCGCATTAGCTATGGCAAGGCAGGGACGGCGGAAAGCAAAAATCAGCAATCTTTTGGAGCTTTCTTGGTAAAAGAACATAGAGTGGGTTCGCGGATGTTAGGTTTTTCACAAAAGCTGAAAGCTTTTCCTTTGCCGTCCTCTCAACGGCAAAGGAAAAATGTCATTCTTCTCTCTGTGAACTTTGCGCCTCGAGCGAAGCCCCGCGCGGCGGGATGCAAGCACGTGCGGTCAATTATTACTCAACTACTCGCATCGCTCAGCTTGCAGCCTCCCTCTTTGCGGGAAGGTTTAGTGGATAGATTAAACATCAATTACCAGAAAATGCCTGATACCGTTTGCATGGCGTTGATGGTCTCATCCCCTACACTATTCAACGTATCGGTGTCTATCTTGAGAAGCTTGGTCGAATCCAGATCCGATAAGGGCTTATCATTTTCACTCAGACTGTATCCGATCTTTTGGGTCAGGTTGTTAGCGAGGTTCACGATCAACAAGGCTTCTTCCGTTAATGAAGAAAATTTGGGACCTTCATGACGCATGGCGATCCTACAGAAATCCTGGGTGAATCCCCATCGCTTGAGGAGCGAACTGCCGAAACTGGTATGAGCATCCTGTATGCCTTCAATGACATCCTTCAAATCCCATGAATCATCCTTTGGCGCCTTTTCGCTAACCAATTTGATTATTGGCGCTTTGCCGATATCATGGATAAGACCCATGAGGAAAATCTTTTCACTATTCCCTATCCTGAGTTTTTTGGCTAAAGACCTTGAACAATGTGCGCAGGCGAGGGAATGAAGCCAAAGTTTTTCCATCAGGGCTTTGAATGGCTCATTGTCCGTTATGAAAAGGCTCCTGCTTGAGATTGCCCTCACAATGCTTTTAATTTCGTGAATGCCCAATCGGGGCATCGCCTGCCTGACCGTGTGAATCCGCTCAGATCCCCGGAACATGGGAGAATTGGCAATGGATATCAGACGCACCGATATTGTTGCATCGCGTTCTACAACCTCAGCAAGGTCCTCAACAGTTGTGTGGGGGTGACCCATAACCTCCTTTATTTCCTCTACAACCGCCGGCAGTATAGGTAAATCGACCGCTACGCTTTTTATTTTCTTGATGATTTTAATGATCGCGTCTTCTGCATTCTCGTTTTCTTCAAATTCCTCCATTTCTGAAGGACTTTTTTCAAGTGTTTCAACATAGTGCCCAAATTCCCCGACCAGGCTCTGATCAAACTTTTGCCCCGCTGATTTGCGGATTTGCTCAAGGGCTTCATCCGTAGACAAACTCACCCTGTAGGGACGGTGTGAAACCATTGCCTCAAAACTATTTACAAGACCCAATATTTTTGCCTCATCGGAGATCTGATTCCCCGTTAAGCCGTCGGGATACCCACTTCCGTCGCATGCTTCATGATGATGGCGAATAATAGGGACGATCTGGCTGAACATCTTGGTTTTGGAGAGGATTTTTTCAGCGATGACCGGGTGTTTTTTCACCACGATCATTTCGTCTTCAGAGAGGTTCCCGGGTTTGTGGAGGATTTCGGGGGGGATATAAACCATCCCTATATCGTTGAGCAATCCGGCGAGCATCAATCTCGTGGTTTCGCTTTTGGATATGCCCAGCATGGATGAAAAGCGGAGACAGTTAGTGGCCACACGCACAGAATGACCCCTCAGGTATTCATCCTTCTCATCAATAACGGAGACGAGCAATTTGAGAACATCCGACAAGATGCCCGAGTTTTGATTTAATGCTGCTAATGCCATAAATCTCTCCATAGTATTTGTTACTAGGAGAAATGTCTTTCCCGGCTAATTGTGGCAGCATTTCCGGCTCATGAGGCACAACGCCTCAAAAAAAAGGTGGATACTCCATAATGAGGAGCAATTCCGTAGCCTTGGAGTATGCAGGACTTGTTCCAAAATAAGGAACCAGCAATATTGTTAAATTAATTAAATAGGTTAACTGGAATTATTAAAATACATTCTAGGTCATATATCGGAAAATTTGACCATTCAAAAAGGAATTTATTTCGCAGAAAACCCTCCTTTCATTCTTGCTGCTAATCAAAGGGTTCTCTTTTATCGTTTTAAACGCTGTCTGGCAAAAAAGTTAGATATAATCCATTTTTATGGTAACCGTCGCTACCGCTTTTCCGTCCCACATATGAGTTCTTTAATAATTTAACTATTCGAGAACTATCGAAAAAAACGCATAAATGAGCAGCTAATTATACCCTATTCTCAGGCTTTATGCAGATTGAATGATAGGGTCAAAATAAAATGATTTCTTTCTTTATCATGTTTCATTCTTGAGGTTTTCTAATGATTTCTTTATCCTCAAGCATCGATACCATCCAAGCCTTCACTTTGCATGAAGAGAAACTCATGAACTCACAAACCTTTCAGCGCAAGCTGGCCGCTGTTTTAAGTGCCGATGTCCATGGCTATAGCCGCCTCATGGGCGATGATGAGATAGACACCGTTCGTACCATCACAACATACCGCAATGTCATGACGACCTGTATCGGGCAACACAGCGGCCGAGTGGTGGATTCCCCGGGGGATAACCTTTTGGCTGAATTCGGGAGTGTGGTTGATGCAGTGAAATGCGCGGTCGAGATCCAAAAGGAACTCAAAACGCACAACGCAGCACTACCCGAAGAACGGAGGATGGAGTTTCGCATAGGCATTAATCTTGGAGATGTGATTGTGGATGGGGAGCGCATCTACGGCGAAGGGGTCAATATTGCCGCACGAATTGGAAGTCTGGCCGATGCAGGTGGCATTTGCGTTTCCAGAAATGTCTTTGACCAAGTTAGCAATAAACTAAATATGGGTTTTGAGTACCTGGGTGAGCATACGGTGAAAAACATAGCCGAGCCCGTACGGGTCTATCGTGCTCATCTAGACCCTCTTACAGTCGTTCCGGACAAAAGCAAGGATCTGAAGGTGCCGGAAAGGCCTTCAATCGTTGTGCTTCCCTTTGTCAACATCAGCGGAGATCCCGAGCAGGAGTACTTCAGCGATGGAATAACCGAAGACCTGATTACCGATTTATCTAAAATCTCAGGCCTGTTTGTCATAGCCCGCAATTCTGCCTTCACCTATAAGGGGAAGAACGTAAAGGTGGATGAGGTGGGGCGTGAGCTTGGTGTTCGGTATCTGTTGGAAGGAAGCGTCCGCAAGGCAAAGGATAGAATTCGAATCACGGCCCAGCTTGTTGATGCCACTACTGGTGGACATATCTGGGCAGAGCGCTATGATCGGGAGCTTGAAGATATTTTTGCCCTTCAGGATGAAGTAACCCAGGAGATAGTCTCTGTCCTTGCTGTTAAACTCACCGAGGATGAACAATACCAGCGGCTGTGCAAATGTAATTTCGCCTGCAATATGGACGCATACGATTACTACCTGAGGGGCTTGGAATACATGCTTCGATTTAAAAAAGACACGAATGCCGAGGCGCGAGCCCTGTTTGAGAAGGCCATTGAAATGGAACCGAAATATACTTTGGCCTATACAATGCTGGGTCAAACCTACTTAAATGATTGGAAATTCGGATGGCTTGCGGATTATCAATCCATTGAACGGGCCTATGAACTGGCAAATAAGGCGATTGAATTGCATGACGTGCTATCGGAGGCCCACGGTCTATTAGGCGAAGTGTATTTGTGGAAACATCAACACGGGGAAGCCATAGCGGAGCTCGAGAGGGCCGTTTCTCTTGATCCCAATGATGCCGAAGTCCTTATGGGATTGGGGAATGTTTTGACCTGGGCCGGGAGGCCGGAGGAAGCAATAGGGTATATCACAAAGGCCATGCGCAACAATCCCATATATCCAGCCTATTACCTATGGAATATGGGTCATGCCTACTACCTAATGGAAGAATATGAGGAGGCTATCGCTGCATTTGAAAGGGCCATCAATATAGATCCCAATTTTTGGCCTTCCCATGTTTACTCGGCCCTCTCCTACGGCGTGTTGGGTCGTGAAGAAGAGGCCCGTTCAGCAGTAGCTGAGGTTCTCAAATTAGATCCGGATTTTTCTCTCGAAACGTTATGCAGGCGAGCTCCCTATAAGAAGAAAGCTCATAGTGAATTGTTCTTCAGCGTCTTGCGAAACCTAGGGTTGGGCAATGAATCCGATTGTAGCCAATGATACTGACCTTTCGGATTCGCTTTTCGGGAAAGATCGGTATTTTTGTCGATGAACTCTAGTTATTTTTCTACCAATTCCTTAAACTCTTCTTCGTTCAGTGTTTTTACACCGAGACCTTGAGCCTTGGTGTATTTGGAGCCGGGGTCTTTCCCAACGACAACGTAATCGGTTTTTTTACTTACAGATGATGTGACTCTGCCTCCCAGATTCTCAATAATATTTCTTGCCTCGTCTCTGGTAAAAGTATCCATACCTCCAGTCAAGACAAAGGTCTTACCCTCAAGCGGCATCTCTTTCTCTTCCACAGCTTCGGTCGGAAACCGGACCCCGCCTTTCTTGAGTTTTTCAAGGACATGGAGGTTTTTTGGGTTGTGAAAGAAGTTGTAGATGCTCTGGGCCACAATGGGACCGATCTCATGAACTTCAATAAGGTCCTCTGGGGTTTGCGCCGCGAGATTGTCGATGGATCCGAAGTTTTTTGCCAGGACATCTGCCAGGTGGGTCCCCACGTTTCGAATCCCGAGGGCATAAATAAGATTGGCCACGCCGGGCGTTTTGCTGTTGGCGATGGCGCTGAGGAGATTCTCCGCCAATTTATCACCCATCCTCTCCATCTTCATCAGATCTTTTTTTGTTATGAAAAACAGATCAGCCGGGTCTTCGATGAGCTTCAGATCTACCATCTGGTCCAGGAACTTGAATCCCAGTCCGTCCATGCCCATGGCGCCTTTTGATGCAAAATGGGTCAGGTTTTCTTTGATCTGGGCCGGACAGGCTATGCCCGTACAGCGAAGTATAGCCTCGCCTTCAGGCCTTTCCGCCTTGGACTCACAAACGGGACAAGTCTCAGGCATAAAGAACTCTTGCTCTTCGCCTGTTCGCCTTGATTCTATGACCTTAACGACCTCCGGGATAACATCGCCGGCCCTTTGAATAACGACTGTGTCACCAATCCTCACGTCCTTTTTTCTGACCTCATCTTCGTTATGCAAGGACGCCCGGCTTACTTCCACGCCGGCAACCCTGACCGGTTCAAGCAGTGCTACGGGCGTAAGCGCCCCGGTTCTTCCAACACTAATGATGATGTCTAGAACCCTCGTGTGTTCCTGCTGGGCAGGGAATTTCCAGGCAACCGCCCATCGGGGACTCCGAGAGAGTTCCCCGAGTCTTTGTTGTAAAGCGAACTCATTGACTTTAATAACAATCCCATCTATCTCGTAGGGAAGGTCATTTCTCAATGCCAGTATCTTTTCATAGTAGGCCTTGACCTGCTCAACAGTGTCACACAATTCCACATATTGGCTGAGTTTGAATCCAAGTTTCTCCAAAAAGAGCATGGTGTCCCAGTGGGTCAAAAGGTCTGTTCCTTCAACCCTGCCCATTCCGTAAGCAAATATATTTAAAGGCCTGGCGTTGGTTACTTTGGAGTCGAGCTGTCTCACGGAACCGGCGGCCGCATTGCGGGGATTGGCGAACAGGGGCTCCTCCAATTCCTCTCGCTGCCTGTTGAGTTTCGCAAAATCCTGTTTGTTCATAATGACTTCGCCGCGAATCTCGATAAGATCCGGTAGTTGCTCTCCCATGAGCCTCAAGGGCAAGGACTTAACGGTCCTTAGGTTCTGGGTGATGTCTTCACCGACGATTCCGTCGCCCCTTGTGGATCCAAGAATAAAGGCCCCTTCACGATAAACCAGCTCGACAGCCAACCCATCGAACTTCGGCTCCACGGTGTATTTGATTTTCGCGACCTTCTCGCCAGACAGTTCAAGCACACGGCGGTGGAAGTCCAGGAATTCGGCTTCGGAGGTTGCCTTATTGAGACTCAGCATGGGCAAACTATGCCGAACGGTGGTGAAGGCATCCAAGGGGGCAGCACCCACCCTTTGCGTCGGGGAGTCTGAAGTGATTAGTTGGGAATACTGCGTCTCCAGGCTCAGAAGTTCGTCAAAGAGTCGATCATACTCAGCGTCGGAGACCTCCGGATCGTCCAGGACATAGTAGCGGTGATTGTGGTGGTTTATCCTATTCCTGAGCGTTTCAACGCGATCGATAACGGTTCTTTCCGGCTCTGGCATTGCCGCGTTCAACTCCTTGGTTTGATGGTTTGGCTGCGAAGTGGTGTAAACTGAACTCAGCAGGTCTTAATCGTAATGAAGTAGAAGAATATTTCCAAGGGATTTCTTATCCGCCTTCGCAAAATACCCGGTGTTCGCCCTTGGATACATGCGCTAATATTTTTTTGCTACGGCGCGAGTTCGCCCAATAATAAAGGCGGATAACCGCGTCGAAGCCGAAGGCGAAGACGGGTATCTTAATGGGATCAAGGGGTTACGCTTTGGCTCCATTTACGCTTTGCAATTTTGCAATTTACAAGCTAAGTTTTCGAACTCAGGCTTTTTAATGACCTAAAGTGAGCAGAGTGCTTTATTAGCCGCCCGCTCCCCTTCGACTTCGCTCAGGATCGCTCGATTGACACCGGCCGTCGCTACGCGCAGCGCAGGCGCTTGCGCCGCGTGAAGCTAAGGCCCGGCAGGCAGACCATTTGCCTCCGCGATCCGCCGACGCTTTCAGCTATGGCGTGACAGGCTTGCGGAGGCAAAAAATGCCAATCGCTTCGCGAGGGTGTTGCCCGTAGGGCATGAAAACCTTACCTCGGCCAAGTCGGCCGAACTAAATGTCTGCGCTTGCCCGCCATATTTCAGGCGGGCATGTCTGCGGTTGATCCATTTGTATATTCTATATGAATAATAAGGGAATCAGTTCGTTGATTCGTGTTGATTATTTCAACTGATTTGGAGATGTTTCCCCCAAAAAAAAACAGAGGAGAAGTAGCCCCATGGGCCTATTCATATTCCTGCTCGTAGCCACATCTATTTATGGATCCTTACATTTCTATGCCTTTGTCAAGGCAAGGCATGCCCTGAATTTCGGCCTCCTGGCAAACATCCTTGTGGGCTTCTTCATGGTGGTCATGGTCTTTGCTCCCATTTTGACGCGGGTTTTTGAAAGGCTTGATTTCGAATTCATATCAAGGGTGTTTGCATACGTTGGATACGTCTGGATGGGTTTACTGTTCATCTTCTGCTCCGCAGCCTTTGTGCTAGATATCTATCGTTTGGTGGTGTATTTGGCCGGGCTTGTGGCATCATCGGAACTCGCCAAGCTTGCTCTATCGCCGCGCACAGCTTTTATAACAGCTTTTATTATCTCTTCACTGGCAACCGCCTATGGATATTTCGAAGCCGTTGCCATCCGGACGGAGCACCTGGAGATTGAGAGTGCCAAGATTCCTGAGAGCCTATCCAAGGTGAGGATCGTTCAAATCTCGGATGTACATATCGGTGTCATGGTTAGAGGGAATAGGTTGAGGGGGATACTCCAAAAGGTAAAAGACGCTAAACCGGACATCCTTGTATCGACCGGCGATCTCCTTGATGGGCAGGTTTCGGATGTCTCAAGCATATCGAGTCTGTTTCAGGATATAGAGGCAAAATACGGCAAGTTCGCCATCACCGGCAATCATGAATTCTATGTCGGGCTCAGGCATGCCATGGAATTTATGGGGCAGGCGGGTTTCACTATTCTCCGCGGGGAATCAAGAGATGTGGAGGGTTTTTTGAATATTGTAGGTGTCGATGATCCGCAAGGAATTCCCTACAAGCTATCAAAGGAGGCATCTGAAAAGGTGTTACTTTCGGGGCTATCGAAGGATAAGTTCACGGTGCTTCTAAAACACAGGCCGACGATAGAAAAGGGAAGTGAAGGCCTTTTCGATCTTCAGCTTTCAGGGCATACTCATGGCGGGCAAATTTTCCCTTTCAGGTTTCCAGTTATGCTCATGTATCCCAGGACTTCAGGGCACTTTAGACTTCAGAATAATACTCACTTCTATATCAACAGGGGTTCAGGAACCTGGGGACCACCCATCCGGTTCCTGGCTCCCCCCGAAGTGACGGTCATCGATTTGGTTCGCCCCAAATAGTAGGTTTCAGGTTTCAGTGTTCAGGTTTCAGGCTAGGATGTAGCGATGATCAGGCGCAGAACAGGCACTTACGCCGCGCGCCGCATCGACCTGACACTCCCCAACCCAGAAAATGCTATGTAATTCTATCTGCGGGCTTACGGCTCAGAGGCCGAGCGAAGACCCTCTAGGTCTTGCGGATGCGGAGGGTTACGACGTTATGACGGTCAGGGCACTCCAGGGTCATTTCGTCCGCAGGACCCCAGGGATACTTGCCATCAAACTGCATGACACTCAGGTTCGGGAAGATGTCGTGGTAAAAAAAACCACAAAGACCTCCCGTGTCCCAACAACCGATCTGGA
>CAYWMP010000031.1:1838-40679 GCA_964459445.1 uncultured Desulfobacteraceae bacterium | reverse complement strand
ATTTATAAATAAAGATTGCGAGTAAGCCGATTAAAGTCATTGAGATAGCGATGCCGACGAACAGGTTAAAATGATAGACACTAGGCATATGGGCGCGAAAATATAGAAGTAATAGCGCGACTTCCAAGATGATAAGTAGGGCCGCAGGACGGCTAATTTGTTTGAAGAAATCTTTAGGGGGGCTGTTTGCTGTCTTCCGCGTTTTCGCGATATGATAAATGAGGACGATAATAATTACGATTTGGATTGCCCAAAAAGCAACTCCCGGTAGTCTGAAGTTCGCTGGCTTAGAAAATGTTGCAAAGAAATAGGCACCTAGCATGTAGAATGTGCCGTGATATAGATTGATTACTCGGGCGGCCCCGAATATTAGTGCAAACCCTAAAGCAAGAAGTGAATAGAAGACACCGTAGATCAGCATGGTTTGAATCATGCCCAAGAAGCGTGACAACGCCACTGACCCGGTGGCATCCGGTGATTGAGCTGATGCCAGGGATTCAAATCCAAAAAGGATAAGTAAGAGTAAAGCCGAGGTCAGCAGATTTTTGGTTATTGTCCGTTGCGGAGTTAGCATAGACCACCCCATCGATTACGATCAGTCAAATAAAGCCATATTTCCAGAAGCCATTTCAAATCGCATTTTTTCGCTTTTGGTTTATCACTATAGGTCTCAGAATCGTTATAAAGGGTTTTACAGCGGCTTTTCAGTTTATTGTGATGGAGACGAGACGAAATTTTTCACTTGTAGAACAAAATCCTGGGTGCTTGAAACAAAAGGTGCATGATCCCCGTTTTCAAAACAATAAAGTGTGTTGTTGGGTATTCGGCTCTTCATGTACCTTCCTGTATCCCTGGTGTAGAATTGACTCTTTGATCCATATAGTAATAACACCGGAATATCTATTTGAGAGAGGACCGAACGGTAGTCTGCTTCCGCCATGCTATTCCATATGTGTATCAGGGCTTCGGGATCAAGGGTCGCCAGATACTCATATTTCTCCACAAAAAGTTCTGGTTGTTCCTGCATAAGGCGGGCATATTCTTTGTTAAGGCCAGAGCGACTGAGTTTTTTGTGCCCTTCGATGATATCCTTCTGGAACTCCCTGACCATTTCTAGATTATCTTCTTGTGTGTAGTTACCATAGACACCCAATGCAAACTCTTTGTCCGTGATCAATTTGGGGGATTGATCAATAAAAACGATTTTCCATATATTTCCAGTGCCGTATTTTCTAAAATATTCCATTATAGTTAAGGCGCCCATGGAGTGCCCAATGGCGACAACAGGATAATCATGTTTATAGATCTTTGTTAAGAAATGCTTAAGATCCATCGCCATGGAGGTCAGAGTTGCGTTTTTGTCAACCTGACTCTTGCCATGGCAGCGTGCATCCCACATGATAGTGTTAAACTCATCAAAACAGGGAAGCAAGAAGTCATTAAATTGAATGCCACTTGTCCATCCATGTAGAAAAAATAGTGTATGCTCTGTTTTTCCCTTCTGTTCGATATAGTGTATTCGCGTTTTGTCAAAGCTTTCGTAATAGGGCACGATTCTTTTCCTTATGAGGCGCCTTCATACTCTGTGCGTAAGTCCTTCTTCAGCACCTTACCAAGTGCATTCCTTGGAAATTCCTCTCTGAATAAGATTTTTGAAACCCGCTGGTATTTGGCCAGTCGGGAATTCAACCATGGCAAGAGATCGTCTTCCGAAACAGATTCGCCTTCATAAACAATGACCAATGCCATGGGCGTTTCACCCCATTTTTCATCGCTAACGCCGATAACGGTACAATCCTGTACTGCGGGATGTTTCGCCAAAATCTCCTCGATGTCTCCTGGAAAGATGTTAATGCCGCCCGAAATGATCATGTCTTTTTTTCGGTCCATAATATAAAGGAAGCCATCATCATCAAGCCTGCCCATATCCCCGGTTTTAAGAAAGGTTCTGCCGTGTTCATCACGCCAGATGGCTTCTGCGGTTTTTTCAGGTAGCTTGTAATATTCCGGCATCAAAAACGAACTGAATCCGATAATTTCCCCAATTTCTCCCGGGGGTGACAGTTTCCCGTCATCATCAATAATTCCCACATCCCAACCGACCGGCGGTATACCGATGGAGGCCATTTTGTTTGACATATCCTCGGGCTTGAGGGTGGTTGCAACCCCTTCCGTGAGACCCCAAAGTTCGACAAGTTCTCCCGGGAAGCGTTGGAGCACCTGTTCTTTATCTTGTTTCAAAAAGGGGGAGCCCGCTGAAAGCCAAATTTTCATCGAGGTTTGGTCGTATTGATCAAAATCTGGATGATCGAGAAGCATCTTGAACTGCGTCGGTACCATAAAGGTGTGTGTACATTTTTCTTCCTGAACCAATTCCAGAAACTGATCACTGTTATACTGTGGCATGATGATAACGGTACCCCCTACAAACATAGTCGGCAGAAAAGTAAGCCAGGTACCATTGGCGTACAGAGATGTGGTCACGAGATTGATGGTGCTCGAGTCGATTCGAAAATCGATTGCAAACATGGTAGTAAAATGAAATCGATTGTGATGCGTGTGCAGAATCCCCTTTGGAACACCGGTGGTGCCGGATGTATACATGATGTTAAACGCATCTTCGTAGGTCATTTTCACAAAGATCTCTTCCTCAGAACCTTCTTCAACAAAGCTCTCATAACTTTCCCATCCTTCCTTTTTTCCACCGACAATAAAGCATTGTTCTGCCTGGATTTGGTTAAAGCTGGGTCTAAAGGGCTGCAGGACATCTGTTAAAGCAGACCCTACAAACAAAATTTTGGAGTCTGAATCGTTAATCATTCGGGCCAGTGATTCACCGGTAACCATGGCCGAAAGCGGAACAATTACGCCGCCAGCCTTGATGGTACCGAACAATATCTCGACCATTTCAATACAGTTAGTCATCAACATGCTGACTTTGTCGCCTCTTTTGAGTCCCAGGCGAATGAGTCCATGAGCAAGCCGATTGATCCGTTGGCCGAATTCGCGCCAGCTTACGCGGCGATTTCCGCATACAAGGGCCGTTTTAGCCCCACGCCATTTGGCATGCATGGTCAATACATCTGTAATGATGACATCGGGATTATCAAACCTTTCCATGGTTCGCCTCCTACTCATCATTAATCACGAAGGATATGGGCTACAGACGCAATCTCTTCTTTTAAATGACTAAATGTCACGGCGCTGTCCATAGCAGTGAGGCCTGCATAATTTTCACTGATGATTTCCGGTGTAACCGTTTCTTCGGGATCAATTCTAATTCCAGGGCCCTCAACGACTTGAACCTTGCTGTAATATCCACCACCTGCAGAAATGATATCACCCGAACTCTGGCATGATTTGCTGGACAAATAGGCTACTAGTGCTGAAATCAGCTCTGGTTTCAATTTTTTGACAATATCTTTTGGAAATATTTTGGATTCGGCGGACATTCGGGTGTCGGCTATCGGCGAAACAGTGTTTACCAGAATGTTGCGTTTTTCTCCCTCAAGTTTTAAAGAATTCATAAAACCCACAAGCCCCATTTTAGCCGCGCTGTAATTGGTTTGACCAAAGTTACCAAATAGGCCTGAACCGGATGTTGTTAGGACAATACGCCCGTAATTATTGGCCAGCATAACCCCGAAAGCAGCCTTCGTGACATAAACCGAACCCAATAGATGGGTTTGAATTACAATTTCAAAATTTTCCATGGACATGTTTATGAAGGTTTTATCCCTTAGAATGCCGGCATTGTTGATAAGAATATCGACCGTCCCAAAATGATCGAGGGCTGTATCTATGATCTTATTAGCGCCCGCGATATCCGTCACGCTTTCGTAGTTGGCAATCGCTTCACCACCTTTGGATCTGATCTCTTCAACCACATTTTGAGCCGGCCTATCTGAATGACCCGTTCCGTCTAACTCGGCACCAATATCATTGACAACAACCTTGGCGCCCCGTGATGCCAAATAAAGAGCATGGGACTTGCCCAAACCAGTTCCCGCTCCGGTAATGACGGCCACTTGATTATCGAATTGAATTCGCAATTTTTAGAATTCCCCGAATAAACGCTATTTTTTTTTCTTGAACCCTATTCGGCTGATATGGCTCGCCAAATCATATTAAATAACTCATCAAAGTTATCGAGTAAGCTGTAGTCTTTTCCACGGTATACCCACATGGTAAAATGCCTGTCGACAAAACCTTGAATAAGATCGATTATGTTTCCGGCCCGAATCGACCGATTAAGATTACCGTCTTTTTGACCTTGGTGAACCGTATCGAGGAATAAACTATACATGTTGTGCTGCTGAAATGTTTTATCGGTCATCCATTCCTGCCATGGAACCGTTAAGAAAAGGATCCGGCCAAAATCCGGATTTTTTTCGTAATAATCTAACTGTACCCAAAATACCTTTCTGATCTTTTCTTTTACAGATTCCATGCCTTTAAGATGATCCGCCATCCGGTCTGTTAGAGCTCCCAGCCAATCGTTAACAAAGGAGAAGAGAAGTTCCTCCTTGCTCACGTAGTGTTTATAAATTGTGCGCGTGCTGATCCCGGTCGCTCTGGATAATCCTTTAAGGCTGGCCCGATGAAACCCTTTGTTGGAAAAAACATCTAAGACAACAGGCTCGAGTCGCTTCTTAAGGTCAATTCTCATCTTTTTTTGGTGATTTAATGTGTCCGTTTTGTTGGCAGGCAAAGACAAACGACAATTCCTTCTGTCTTTGTCTGTTAAAATATCGATCAGGAAGATTTAAAAGGTAAATAAACTGTTTACTTTAATAGATTGGGATATTTATTCAGAGGTTAATTTGATGATAGGATTATCAGGACTATATATTTTATATTTATTATCAATATTTTATAATTTAAGAACAAATGGGTTTCACTTCAAATGAATGTAAACTTATAGTTTACATATCTTCATTAAATGGGACTGTCAAGAAAAAATTTAGTTTCTTGAAATTCATCCTTTCAAGCCAGACATCCCAACTATGGTGAAAATCAAGAATACTGCGGGAAGACAATCCCTCTATTACGCCAATTTGTACTTATGGTAGTTGAAACAAAACCTCTTTCCGCCCTTTAAGTATTCCTCGTAGGCCTTTTGAATGACAGTGAAGGCCTCTTCGCAATCCTTTGTAACATAGAGCAACGCCATATCATCAGTACTCAGCAGTCCGCGCTCCAGCGGCCATTTCCTCAGCCATCCAACCAAATCCGTCCACATCTCACCCAATAAAATGATTGGGATATTGCAGGTATGCCGAACCTGTATGAGTTGCCAGGTATAGAAAAGCTCCAGGAGGGTTCCGACGCCTCCCGGAGCTATGACGACCGCATTTGAGAGGACCATGAAATGGTCCAACCGATCGGAAAAATGGGCAAATTCCTTTTTAACATCAAGGTGGAATGCATCGGTCTGCTCCATTGGTAACTTGATGTTGAGTCCAATGGAGTGCTGAGAATCATCCTTTCTTCCTTTGTGATGGCCCTTACTTGCCGCATCCATGAGACCGGGACCGCCGCCTGTCACCACATCCATACCTGCCGAGGCAATCAGTTTTGCGAGGTTGTGGATCAGTTTGTAATTCGGTTCATCTTCTCTGATTCTTGCTGAACCAAAGATTGCAACCCGGAAGTGATTTTGATGAAGTTCATTGACTATTTCCGAATCCTGCATGGTTTGGATCTCCCCTCTCAATTTTGAGTTTCTTCCTGAGTCCTAAAATCGGTAGCATCATTACAAACTTGCTGCGAAGATTCATTTGACCGGCCCTTTAAAACCCTTTTCTCCCTTTCGTCATAAATAATGAAGGACAGTCCCCCTAAACCCATGAGTGGTGGGAGCCGCCTTTTGTCTTGCAAAAGAGAAAGAATTTGTGTTATCTGAAACTGTTCTCAAAGGTATGTGCTTGATAATACTGTCCTACCCTTTGTAGCAACTCCAACAACTTTCATTCTCATATTCGTGAAAGGCCGGTAGAACTGGTCTAAAAGGATAGAGAGTGGACTGCTTTTTTGCGGTCCGTTGAATGTAACCTGTAAGATTGAAAGGAGGACCATAGGATGAAGTTTTTTAAATTGGGCTTGGTAGTATTGACTGTAGCGGCCTTCATCGCTACAGCGGGTGTGGCTTTGGCGGGTGACAGCCTTGACGCCGTAAAAGCGCAAGGGTTCGTCAAGGCCGGTGTTAATGGCTCTGTTTATGGGTTCAGCCAACCTGATGCGAAGGGCGTATGGAAAGGTCTGGATGTGGATACCGCAAGGGCCGTTGCCGCTGCAGTATTCGGTGATGCCGGCAAGGTGAAATTCGTGGCCCTTACGGCCGTTCAGCGACTGCCTGCGCTTCAGTCAAAGGAGATTGACGTTCTGGTCCGTAACACGACTCAAACCTTGACTCGAGAAACCAAAAACGGCCTCAACTTTACTCATGTAAATTACTATGACGGCCAGGGATTTCTAGTGCACAAGAAGCTAGGCATAAAGAGCGCCAAGGAATTAGACGGCGCAACAGTGTGCGTCCTGCCGGGAACAACCACCGAGATGAATGCAGCGGATTTTTTCAGGGCCAACGGGATGAAATGGAAACCGGTGGTCATTGAGAATACGGCCGAGCTTTCAAAGGCCTATTTTGCCGGACGCTGCGACTGCCTAACTTCCGACGCCTCACAGCTCGCCTCTCACAGAGCAGTGGCTCCCAATCCGGATGGGCATGTATTGCTGCCTGAAATTATTTCCAAGGAGCCCTTGGCCCCTGTAGTCCGACATGGTGATGATCAGTGGTATGACATTGTCAATTTCACGGTCATGGCCCTGATCAATGCTGAAGAATTCGGCATCAGCTCAAAGAATGTCGATCAGATGCTTAAGAGCAAAAACCCTGAAATCCAGCGGTTCTTGGGTGTCACCCCAGGTATGGGCAAAGCCCTGGGTCTTGACGACAAATGGGCCTACAACATCATAAAACAAGTAGGAAACTACGGCGAAGTCTTTGAACGCAATGTAGGCAAGAATACGAAGTTGGGGCTTGCCCGCGGTCTAAATGCCCTTTGGACCCAAGGCGGAATCATGTACGCCGCACCTTTTAGGTAATAACAACCGAAGGTGCCCCACCACGGGGCGCCTTTTTTTTCTTCAATCTGACCACCCTCTCTATCCTGTCGAAAAAACCCATTCCCTCATTCTTGACTGAGGATGCAAAAGGATTCCGTGGAGAACGCTACACCAACAAAGGTCCCCTTCTGGTTGGATCCCAAAAAAAGGGCGATCATTTACCAGGTTGCCGTTGTGGGTATGGTCGGACTCCTGGCCTATTATCTTATTTCCAACACGTTGGCAAACCTCCAAAAACAATCCATTGCAACCGGCATCGATTTCCTTCAAAAGGAATCCTCTTTTGAGATCGGCGAATCCCTGATTCCCTATTCTGCTGCCGACTCCTACGGCCGAGCCCTTATTGTTGGGGCTCTGAATACCCTGAAAGTTGCCTTTATCGGTATTGTCATTACGATTATCCTCGGCACTATTATCGGCGTCGCCCGGCTATCCAGCAACTGGCTGGTCTCAAAGCTGGCTGCGGTCTATATCGAGGTCATGCAGGATATTCCGATACTTCTTCAGTTGTTTTTCTGGTATTCCATCTTCTACGAAACCTTGCCGTCTCCAAGACAGGCCCTTGCTCCCTTTGCAGGCGTCTTCCTTTGTAACCGAGGCGTGGCCTTTGCCGTTCCCGAATCACACCCGGTCCATAAGTATATGTTTCTAGCCTTTCTGGTGGCCTGTGTCATCGTGTATTTTATGCGCCGCTGGGCAAAACATCGACAGGACAGAACCGGCCGGCATTTTCCCGTTTTTCGGGTATCGGTGGGGTTGATTATCGGTTTGCCTTTGATCCTATGGTGGGCAGGAGGTGCACCAACGACTATGGATGTGCCCAAATTGGCGGGTTTCAATTTTGAGGGCGGTTCCGTGGTCACCCCTGAATTCATAGCCCTCCTCCTGGGTCTGGTGCTTTACACTGCCGCCTTTGTGGCTGAAGTCGTCCGGGCAGGAATCCAGTCGGTCAGCAAAGGACAAACAGAAGCTGCTATGTCCATCGGCCTCAGACCCGCCCCTGTGTTGAACCTCGTTATTTTGCCCCAGGCGCTGCGGGTCATCATCCCGCCACTCACGAGCCAGATGCTCAACCTGACCAAAAACAGCTCCCTGGCGGTTGCCATCGGTTTCCCCGATTTTGTTTCCGTGGCAAACACGACCATCAACCAGACCGGCCAGGCCGTTGAAGGCGTGGCCTTAATTATGGCCGTATATCTTATCTTTAGTCTATCCACATCCGTCTTTATGAATTGGTACAACAAGCGGGCCAGACTTGTTGAGAGGTAATGAGAGGATGATTGCGTCTGTGCAAACAGAAAAGTTGAAACCTCCCGTGACCAGCGTAGGCGTCATAGGTTGGATGAAATCCAACCTCTTCAACGGGGTTTTCAATTCTATCCTCACGATCGTCACCATCTACCTTCTTTGGAAAACCGTGCCGCCCCTTTTCCAATGGTTTTTCCTCGATAGTATGTGGGCCACGACGGGTGAAGCCTGTCGTGATGCCGGCGGGGCCTGCTGGTCTGTCATCAAACAAAACTATCGCTTTATTCTTTTCGGTTTCTTTCCCTATGAACAGCAATGGAGACCACTTTTGGCCATGTTCATCCTCTTTGGCCTTCTTGGCTACAGCCGAAACCGAAAGCACTGGAAAAAACCCCTTGGCTATGCCTGGATCATCGGCCTTTTCGTAATGGGCCTGCTCATGAAGGGTGGGCTTTTCGGACTTGCCTCCGTTGAGAGCTCAATTTGGGGAGGCCTGCCCCTCACGCTCCTGCTATCTATATTCGGACTCACCGCAGCCTATCCGCTCGGCGTCTTCCTCGCCCTGGGACGTCAGTCCAAAATGCCGGTCGTGAAGACACTCACCGTGCTTTACATCGAATTGATACGGGGCGTACCGTTGATCAGCCTCCTTTTCATGTCGTCGATCATCTTCCCGCTCTTTCTGCCGGAGGGGGTGACCATTCCCAAGATTCTAAGGGCCCAGGTGGCCATCATCCTCTTCACCGCCGCCTACATCGCAGAGGTCGTGCGCGGGGGATTGCAGGGCATGTCACGGGGACAATATGAGGCGGCTGAATCCATTGGTTTGAACTATTATCTGACCATGCGGCTGATCATCTTGCCCCAAGCCTTGAAAATTGTAATCCCGCCTACGGTCAGTATTCTTATTTCAGCCTTCAAGGACACATCCCTTGTCGTTATCATTGCCCTTTGGGACCTGCTTAAGACCACACAGACCGTCCTTTCCAATCCGGAGTGGATGGGCTTTAGCCGTGAGGCCTATATCTTTATCGCCCTGCTCTATTTCTTAGGGTGTTTCTCTATGTCCAATTACAGCCGTAAACTCGAGAAGGAATTGGAGACGGGGGATTAGTTTGGATGTTCAATATTTGATTATGAATGTTGAAAATAGGGATGCCTGATGCGCGATGGTTAATTTCCGGCGTCTTGCATCATTTACTATAAATAAAAGCATATTCCAAAGAGAGAATATCATGAACGAAGCATTATCAAACAATACGGTGCAACAAGCTTCAGCCGACAACATCGTTGAAATTAGTGAAATGCACAAATGGTTCGGGGAATTCCACGTGCTCCAGGGAATTGATCTGACTGTGAAAAAGAAGGAGCGGATTGTTATCTGCGGTCCCTCCGGTTCAGGAAAATCCACACTGATTCGGTGCATCAACCGTTTGGAAGAACATCAGCGAGGTCGTATTATTGTAGATGGTATTGAATTAACGAACAATATTAAAAATATCGAAAAGATTCGAGCTGAAGTGGGTATGGTGTTTCAGCACTTCAATCTCTTCCCCCACCTCACCATCGTGGAAAATTTGGCCCTGGGTCCCATCTGGGTCAGGAAGATCCCGAAAAAAGAGGCCGAGGAAGCGGCCATGCATTATCTTGAAAAGGTGCACATTGCAGAACAGGCTCTCAAATTTCCGGGACAACTCTCGGGGGGGCAGCAACAGCGTGTGGCCATTGCCCGGGCCTTGTGCATGAAGCCCAAAATCATGCTATTTGACGAACCCACCTCCGCCCTTGACCCTGAGATGATCAAGGAAGTGCTTGATGTCATGATAGAGCTTGCTCGCGAGGGGATGACCATGATCGTCGTCACCCACGAGATGGGATTTGCGAAGGGCGTGGCACACAGGGTCCTGTTCATGGATTTCGGAAAGATCGTTGAGGCGAACACACCCGAGGAATTCTTCAACAATCCCCAGCACGATCGAACCAAACTGTTTTTAAGCCAAATTTTACATGAAGTCTAAACCGAATTCGTTCCTTCAAAGTAGTCCCTTGATTGCCACCCTTGTGTTCCGTCCGAAAATCCTCTCATCAAATGGAGCCCTTTGATAAACGCCCTATTTTGTCCAAGGTCAATGAAGATGAGGATTTCAACCACAGGAATACATGTAGTATTTTGAGGATTGAAATCCGAATCTGAAGCAGAGATTGGGCAAAAGAGGGCGTTTAGCAAAGGGCTCAACCGGACCTTAAGTTCGTGAGATACACCCCACCCGTTACCAAGATTGTACCGATCAGCAAAGATAGAGTGATGGGTTCGCCGAGTATCAGGAAGGCAAGGATAACAGCGCTAATAGGGACAAAGTTGATGAACAAACTCGCCTTTGTCGGGCCAATGGCCTGGATGCCTTGATAATACCAGACGAAACCCATCACGGTTCCGAAGATCCCCAAGTAGAATATCCCCAACCAATCCAGGCCGGAATAGCTTGCGATATCATGAATCATCCCCTCATGGTAGGCGGGGATCAATAATGCCAAGGTCCCGAAGGTGGAGGAGAAGGTCACCAGGTCAAGGGGTGAGAGTCCTGTCAAAACCGTCTTTCCTATCAGAGAATAGGCCACCCAACTCAAGACGCAACAAAAGATAAATAGCTCCCCCCAGCCGACGCCCCCTCTGAGGATAAAATCAAAATTCCCCCTTGAGATGACGATCACGGCCCCGCTGACCGAAACGATGATGCCGATCACTTTTGATAGATTTAGCTTTTCTTTGAAGATGATAGCAGAAAGAATGGCGATGAAAACCGGGTTATTGGCGATGATAAGAGCCGCCCTTCCCGCCTCAATGAGCTTCAGCCCTTTAAAGAAAAGGACGTTGTAGGCAAAGACGCCGGTCATGCCGAGGAAGATGATAGGGATGATTTGACTTTTCTTTAGTTTCGGAAACCGCCTATCAGGCCTCCAACTGAGGAACAAGAGAATTAGAGAGGCTACTGCAAATCTTAAAAAGGCTGCAGAGAAGGGGCCGACATCTTTTGCGATGTATCTTCCGGCAATAAAGGTTCCGCCCCAAAAGATCGCCATCAACAATAACTTCACATACACGAGATGCATGATAATCCCGAGCCTTGTCAGGGTTGAGTTGAAGCCCGCTAAAGTCAAATGCAAAGCCACAACAATCCTTAGGTCGCTTCATACAACTGACTATAGAGACGTTGATAGGAGCTGTAGACCTTCTGATAGATCCGATGGGTCTTCAAGTCGGGCTCCTGTTTTCCTTCCAGATCAACCCATCGGTCGATGTCTTCAATGCGATCGATGACGCCCAATGCCCTGAGACCGATCAGGACGCCGCCCCAGGCGGAGGCCTCTTTAATACGTGGTTTCCAAAGCTTCTTGCCGAAGAAATCGGCGGTTATCTTCAACCATGTTGACGACTTCAGCAGCCCCCCAGTTACAACCAGTTCCGGCCGTGATTCACCGGCCAGCATCTCATATACGGAATACAGCCGGTAGGAAACCCCCTCCATCAGGGCCCTTGCCAGGTGTTTTTTGCCGTGGGTGAATGTCAGTCCATGGATGGCCCCGCGGGCCTCGGGCCTGTGGTAGGGGCACCTTTCTCCTGCAAGAAAAGGAAGAAACACGAGGCCCTCCGCCCCGGGCTCGATTTCCTCCGCAAACGCATTAATGATTTCAAAGACCTTTTCCTCCTCGCTCCCGCTGGAGATGAAGCTGTCCGCGAACCATCTTAGTACATTTCCCGCATCATGAACGACACCGCCAAGCAACCAGTTGCCCTCGGTCATGTAGTAACACCAAGCCTCCTTACCCTCCAAAACCTTCGGTTCGGATAGCCTTCTTCTCAATGCAGACCCGGTACCTACTGTGAGGCTCATCCTTTCCTCGGATACGCCGACGCTGCCCAGATGGGACAAGGCGCCGTCCGCCGCACCCAGCACCCCCGGTGTCCCGGTCAGAAGGCCTGTACGGGAGGCAATCTCATCTTTGAGACCATTGCCGAGAAAGGTGGTAGTCTCCATGACCTCGGACAGGGTTTCCACACCCACGCCGATGGTATGGAGAAGTTCCCCGTCCCAATCCGCTCGCGACATGCGAAAAACACCCGTACCAGATGCAATGGACCGGTCAACGGCAAACCGGCCGTATAGATGATACAGGACATACTCCTTGATTGATACAAACTTGTGAGTCTGCCTATAGACCTCGCCCGCTTCCTCTTTGAACCACGCCAGCCTCGGCAGGAAATACATGGGATGAATGGAGCAACCGGTCCTTGTCTTTACTTCTTCCCCCTTCATTTCCCCCCGAAGTCTTCGGCTTTGATTCACAGATCTTGAGTCGGACCAGAGAATGGCTCTGGTCAAGGGTTTGCCCAGTCGATCAACAGGCAGGATACTCTGCCAGATGCCCCCAAAACTGATTGCTGCAACGGTCCTTGTATGGACTCGGCTTTTTTCGACCAGTGATTGAAGCACTTCGACCACCGCCCTGAGAACTTCGTCAGGGTCCTGCTCAACGAATCCCTGTTGTGGATAATAGGTATTGTAACCACAATCTTCCTGGCACTCAATGTGGCCGCCGATTCTGTAAAGCATGCCCTTGGCACTGGTGGTTCCAATATCCACAGAAATAATATATTCGCCCCGATTCATTTTTAATCGCTCCTTTTCGCAGGCAATGGCATATTATATCGGATTAAAAGCGCTAAAGCGCAACGCCATGCTTAAGGGCTCTCATTGCCTCCTCTCAAGACTTTTCTCAATTCGGACACCGAAGCCTCATCCATCCTTCTCAGGGTCTCCCAATTGTATGCCGCGATATGAGGCGTGCAAACTATTTTTTCCATTTCAAGGATTTTGCTCCTCCCAAAGGGAGGTTCTTTCTCAAAGACATCCAGACCGGCGCCTCCAATCCTTTTATCCTTGAGGGCGCGGTAAAGGGCCTCTTCATCCAGGATTGCCCCCCTAGAGGTATTTACAACAATGGCTGTCTTTTTCATGATATTGAATTCTCGATCCCCCAACAGATGATACGTATCGCTGGCTAATGGTACATGCAACGAGATGAAATCTGAGTGCCTCAAGAGTGCATCCAATTCAACATACTCCCCCCCGTATAGTGAAATGTCATTGTTTCGAACAATATCATAGGCCAGGATCTTCATATCCAAACCTGAGACCATGCGCGCCAGGGTCATGCCGATGGCTCCGGCACCTATCAATCCAAGTGCCTTCTCTCTTATAGATACGCCCAGTAACCGTTCCCATTTCATTGCCCGCATGCCCCTGTCTCCTTCTGAGATCCTTCGGGCCACGGAGAACATCAGTCCCAGGGCCAGCTCCGCAACGGCATCACAGTTGACGCCTGGCAAGTTCAACACCTCAACGCCGTATTCCGAGGCAGCCTTTTTGTCAATATTATCGGTCCCTACACCATATTTACAAATGGCCCTTAGTTTAGATGCTCTATTGAACCACTTCCGGGTAAAAGGATTTGTTCCGAGAATGATCCCCTCGACTTTTCCTAGATCGTCACCGGCTTCCTCCAAGGACGAGAATTGCGCTTTCAAACCATATCTCTCGAACAGTTTAATGAGCTCATTTTCATTGGAACCAAATCCAAAAGTCCTTGAACAAACCATTACACGCTTCATGTCCCCACCTCCGAATCATTTTTAGCGGCCTTATCGATGAATTTTCAAGCTACCGGAATGTTTTCTGCTTCCTGGGATTTTAGTCACCTAGGATCTTGTATCAAAATCCCAAGCAACATTTACGACGATTTGTAAAAAAATTTCTTTCTAAATATACAAAAATATATTATTTTGGAAGAAATTTCTTGACAAGACTTTTTTTTCCTCTATATC
Organism: uncultured Desulfobacteraceae bacterium; assembly: GCA_964459445.1. GTDB lineage: Bacteria > Desulfobacterota > DSM-4660 > Desulfatiglandales > HGW-15 > CAYWMP01. Next base: position 26,419 of record CAYWMP010000031.1, on the reverse strand, counting down.
TTCAACACCAGTACACGCTTTCCAAATCGTTAATGCAAGGGCAAAATCGCACAATGCAAAATCGCCATGAAGAAATCGTGGATATGGTCTCCGTGAGCAAACGTTTTCCAGGTGTTCAGGCCTTGGACCAGGTTACGTTTTCGTGTAAACGGCGAGAAATCCACGCCCTTGTCGGAGAGAATGGTGCAGGAAAATCAACGCTCATTAAGATCCTGGGCGGGGTGTTTCCGCCTGACCGCGGCAGCATCCATTTGCGAGGAGAGAGGGTCTCTTTCAGGTCTCCCCACGCTGCGCAGGTGGCCGGTATCCATATTGTACACCAGGAATTCAATCTAGTGCCCTATATGTCCGTGACTGAGAATATCTTGTTGGGACAAGAGAATTGCAGCCGTTTGGGCCTTGTCCAATCTCCTGTCATGCGAGGGAGAGCCCTTGATGCCCTTGCCGGGGTGAATGTCCACCTGGATCCAGATGTCCCCGTGGTGAGCCTGAGCGCAAGCCAACAGAAGATGGTGGAAATTGCAAAGGCATTGACCGCCAGCCCGGACATTCTCGTCCTGGATGAACCCACCGCACCCCTGAACAAGCGGGAAACCCACGATTTTTTTCAGGTGTTAAATACCTCCAGGGATCAGGGCACAACCATCATCTATATTTCTCACCACCTGGAAGAGATATTTGAGATTGCCGACCGCGTCACGATCCTGAAAGACGGCAAAAAGGTCTGCACAAAGGAGATCGGAGAGATCCATGAAGACGATCTCATCAGACGGATGATCGGCCGCGAACTGGGGGACATGTTCCCCGAGAAGGGAGTCCATGCCACGGCAGAGAGCATCCTGTCCGTCCGACAACTGGAACGAGAAGGCGAGCTTTCTGACATCAACCTGGATCTCCGCAAAGGGGAAATTCTGGGGGTCGCAGGGTTGAAGGGCCAGGGTCAGGTTATCTTGCTCAAAACCATCTTCGGTGTCCTATCAAAAGACAAGGGAGAGATCAAGATCGACGGCAAACCGGTCGTGATTTCAAAGCCGGCTCAGGCAATACAAGCCGGGATGGCCCTGGTCACGGACAAACGTGCCTCCGAGGGCCTTTGTCTTTTGTTGGACGTGCGAGACAATTTGGCCTTGCCAACCCTTAACAGCCGCCAACGCTTCGGCATCATTAGAAGAGGATCCGAAGGCGTTACCGTGAAACAGACCGTGGGGGATCTGAATATCCACACGCCTTCTCTGAGAAAGCTGGCGAAATTCCTCAGCGGCGGAAATCAGCAAAAAATCGTCATCGGAAAATGGCTCATGGCAGAGCCGCGCATCGTTCTGTTTATTGATCCAACCGCAGGGATCGATGTGGGTGCCAAAACCGAGTTGTATCGCCTTATGCGGGATCTGGCCGAAGAAAAAGACATGGGGGTGCTTGTCGTAACCAGCGACATGCTGGAACTCCTCGGACTATGTGATCGGATCCTCGTCATGTATGAAGGCAGCATCGTGAGTGAGATTTCAGGAAGAGAGGCCACCGAAGAAGACATTATGAGGGCTGCGGTGGGAAAGACCCCCTATCACCATCCGGGCACATCAGCCGGCAGGAGTTCATGAGAATTGGCTGCAATTTCACCATTGAAGAACGGGCTTACTAAAATCAAGAACCATCCCGTGGCAGGGCTCTATTTTGGTGTCACGATCCTTATTGTTCTTTCCGCAATAATTTTGCCCCAGTTCCGTTCGGTCCGCAATCTCTCCAACATCCTTCTGAGGGCTGTTCCCCTCCTTGCCGTGAGCGCGGGCCAAACGGTGGTCTTGCTCGGTGCGGGCATTGATCTCTCTGTGGGGGCCGTTTTGGCCCTATCCACTTCGGTTGCCTCCGTAACATTGTCCAATAGCATCGCCGGAGGTGTGCCTCTAGCCCTGGGGTGTGGCATGTTGATCGGCTTAATGAACGGGCTGGGTGTGACAAAGCTCAGGATCAATCCCTTTTTGATGACTTTAGGGACCACGATTATTACCGGAGGCATCGCCCTTTATATCAGGCCTTACCCGGGCGGGGTTATTCCGAGGGAATATGTCAAATTCGTGCTGGCCCGAATAGGCGTCTTCCCGGTGACCCCGTTCATCATATTCATACTCATCGCCGTCCTGGGTTTCATGGTTTTGAGAAAGAGCCGATTCGGCCGGCACCTCTACGCGGTTGGAGGGAATCCGGATGCCGCCCGTCTGGCAGGTATCAACACAGACCTGGTCCTCATAGGGACCTATGTTGCCAGTGCTTTCTTTGCAGCATTCGCAGGACTGTATATGACAGCCCGGATCTGCTGCGGCGATCCGGCAGTTGGTGCGCCCTATCAGATGGATTCCATTGCTGCGGCCGTATTGGGCGGGACCGCCTTGACCGGCGGCCGCGGCGGCATGGAAGGGACGGTCATCGGAGTTGTCCTTCTTGCTATGCTGGGCAATATCTTCAATCTGCTCAATGTCAGCATCTACTGGCAACACATCCTGCGCGGCGCCATTTTGATTGGGGCGGTGCTGTTTTCTCAGATTCAGATGCGAAAGATGAACATTGGGCCAAGACCACTGCAATAAAAGGGGGTGATAGACACAAGATGACGAAAACACGAGGCAGAGAGGAGAAATAAGCAGTAAACACCATTCACTTTAAGGAGGTAAAAGACATGAACGGGAAACGCATGGGCATTTTAGGGCTTGTTGTGACAATATTGATCGGCCTTGCGGCAACAACAGTCATGGCCGGTGAATTGCCCGAATTCACCAAATTCGGCGAGTACAAGAAACAACCGCCATACAAGATCGGCTTTGCCTTTCATGGGGGCGGCATATCATGGGATATTCAAAACGTGGCGGCTTTCAGATGGGTGGCGGAACATCAATTTGGACATCTCGTTGACAAGCTGTATGTCACGGAGGCCCAGTTTAAGGTCTCTAAACAGATCGCGGATATCGAGGACCTTTTGGCCAAGGGGATCGACGGCCTGATCATTTCTCCCGTTTCCCCTACGGCCCTGATCCCGACCCTGGATGAGCTCTATGATAGGGGGGTTCCGGTTTCCGTGGTGCTTGCCCAGTATGACGGGAAAAAATATGCCGCCCTCCGGATGACCGATGGGACCGAATTCGGCAAGACCGGAGCGGAATGGCTGGTTGAGCAGCTCAAGAAGAAATACGGAAAACCAAAGGGCAATGTCATCGCACTCCGGGGTGTGCCCGGCGCCGGCGCGGATGTTGCCCGGTGGGATCGGGGAGCAAAACCGGTATTAGACAAATATCCCGACATAAAGATTGTCGGTGAAGGGGCCGGAAAATGGGCCTACGATGAAGGAAAACGCGTCGCGGCCAGCCTGCTTGCGGCACACCAGAATGTGGATGGCATCTGGAGCTGCGGCGGGCAGATGTCCCTGGCCGCCGGTGAGGTCCTGCTTGATATGGATCTTCCTCTGGTGCCCATCACCGGTGAAGACTACAACGGTTTCTTCAAGTTTTGGATCAAACACCGAAAGGACGGCTTTTCCAGTGTGTCGCCCACCTTCCCCTCCTGGATAGCCACAAGGGGCCTGTCGGCACTTATTGATGTCCTCCAGGGAGAAACCATTCCAAGGACCATTTGGTTTGAGCCGCCCACCATTACGGATGACACCGTAGAGAAATTCGTCGTGCCCGACCTGCCGGATACCATCTGGGTCAGCACATCGCTGCCGAGGGAGGTCCTTTTGGGAAAATACGGCAAGAAATAGGTTCTTACGATTTACGATGGGAAAGTGGGGGCCTTGTCCGGGGCCCCCATGCTTCGCCCGGGTCTCAAAAAGCCCAGGCACATGAACCGCCCTGCACCTGGGGTGCCCGCAAACCTGGAAAGGTACGATGTACTTCGGGTTTCTTGGGGTTTTTGGAGAAAAAATGGACGGGTTACGTGACAAGATGACCTTAAGTGAATTTGCCAGCAACAGGACCGTTCTGGTTTACCTGGCTCTCGTTCTGTTTGTGATTCTAGCAGGGATCGTCATGCCGCAATCCCTTGGCGCGAGAAGCCTTCAAACCATTATCCGGGAATCCTCCTTACTGGGGATCGTGGCATTAGGGCAGGGCATCGTCATGCTTAGCGGAGGGCTGGATATCTCTGTGGGCAATGTCATGTTCTTTGTCATTGTTTTCGGGGGCAACCTGATGTCCAGATACCCTGAATGGACGCTCCCTATCTTGCTTCTCTGTTTATTGATCGGTGCCTTTGTGGGCGCTGTAAACGGCATTGGTGTCGCCAGGTTCAAGATATCCTCCATTATCATGACCCTAGCGACCAGCTCCATCCTTTACGGCAGTGTTTATATCCTGGGTGGTGAGACACTGAGCGGAAGCGCCCATCCCGCCCTGCGATATGTGGGGAAGAAAATGGTCACGGGCTTCATGCCCCTCACGGGCCTGATTTGGCTGTTCCTGGCCCTGGCAGCCACCTTTGTCCTCTACTACACCATCTTCGGCAGAAGGGTCTATGCCACGGGCAGCAATCCGTTGTCTGCATGGCTGTCTGGTGTAAATGTGGTGGGCGTGACCATTGCTTCCTACATCATCTGCGCCCTGTCGGCGGCCCTGGCGGGACTGTTGTTGCTGGGTTACCTGGGCACGCCAACGTTGCGATTTACGGATATCTACACCATGGGATCCATTGCTGCGGTAGTTCTAGGAGGAATTGAGTTTTTCCGTGGCGTAGGCAGCATTTTGGGCACGATAGCGGGGGCCTTTCTGGTCAGGTTCATGTTTACCCTGCTCATCATGTTCAATGTGGCCGAGGCCGGGAGGATGATCGCTGAAGGATCAATGATCATCATCATTGTTGCGGCCTACAATTTTAGAAAAGAATAGATGTCGCTGCGAGGCGAATTTTAACGGACTGAAAAAAATACATTATTGATAGCTACGGAGGCAAGAATAGAATGAAAGCCGAAGCGTTCACAGGAATCATTCCGCCCATGCTTTCCTCATTCACTAGGGAAGGGGACATATATGAAAGGGGCATTCGGGAAATCATTAAATTTATACTACCCCACATAACGGGCCTATATCCCATAGGCACTTACGGGTGCGGTCCCTTTATGTCCATTGATGAAAGAAAGCGGGTATTGGAAATCATCCTGGATGAGGTCAACGGACAAGTGCCCGTCGTGGCCCACGTGGGGGCGGCAGGCACCAGGCCCATGATCGAGCTGGCCAGACATGCGAAATCGGCGGGCGCGTCCGGCGTTGGGGCCATATCCCCCTATTACTCACCGCACCTTCCCGAGGAAAACCTCTTCAGGCACTTTGCCGCCCTGATCGATGCGGTGAATGAGGAAGAGTTCCCGGTGTTCGTTTACAACAATGCCCACTACTCTCAAAACACCGTCACACCGAGACTCCTGAACCGGCTGGCAGCCCATGGCTTGAGAGGGTGCAAGGACAGTTCATTCGATCTCGTGAACTTCTTCTTGTTTCAAGATGCGGTCGCCGACTATCCGGATTTCAATCTCATCGTTGGGACGGAGGCCATCTTCATCGGCGCCTTTGATGCGGGAGCAAGAGGCACCATATGCGGCATGGGCAATATCTTTCCCGAGCTCATGGAAAGGATGCACCGCGTCTACATGACCGCAGACAGGGCGGAGGCCCTAGAGACACAAAGAATGATTTTGCGGGTCCGCGCCATCACCAAGCTCGGCCCCACGGTCCCCATCATGCACGCGGTACTGAGAATGCGGGGTATAGACGCCGGGTATCCTCGAAGCCCCCTGATCGAAATCGACGACGGACTAAAGGATACGGTTAAAGAACGATTTTCGGGCCTTGGACTCCTTGACTAGTTGGTTATCATTTCGCCCCCTATTTCATGATCGGATGGCCACGGACTGAAAGAAAGCCAAGAAGGAGGCCTTCCATGGGAAAAAAAGAGGAGAGGATCCTTTTCACGCCATGTCCCATCGGTCGGAAGCAGGCCCCCAACCGGCTGGTGTCTCAGCCCATGGAATCCAATGACGGCGGGCCGGGAGGCACCGTATCCGAACGAACCCTTGAGAGGTACAAAAACCTGGCCAGGGGCGAATGGGGGATCGTCGTTGTCGAGGCCCTCTCCATATCGGAGACATCCCTTGCGAGTAAGAACGGCCTGATCATCAACAGGAAAAATCTCGATGGGTTCAAACGGCTCGTCGAGACCTTTAAGGCCGTCAATCCCGATGCCCTGATTTTTTTCCAACTCACCCATTCCGGGCCGAAGACCGGCCCGTTCTCCCGCCTCACGACCCTTTGTCCCGAAGGACCGCCGGGTGGGGCCCACTATCTCAGTTCGGACGACATCAGCCGCATCCGAAAAGCCTTTGTGGAAGGCGCCTTGATGGCCGAATCGACAGGGGCTGACGGGATTGACTTTAAGCTCGCACACGGTTACCTCGGCACCGAAATGCTCAGGCCTTCTAATACCCGTGACGATCAGTGGGGAGGCAGCATCGAGAACCGGACAAGATTTCTGAGGGAAAGCATGGGGGAGTTGAAGGACCGGCTGGATACCCGGGATTTTGTTCTGGGATCCAGAGTATCCATGTATGAAGGCATACGCGGCGGATGCGGGACGGCCGGTCCGGACGAGCTCATAGAGGACCTTTCTGAGATGGAACAGGTCATTCGTATGATGGATGGGCTCGAAATGGACTACACCAATGTCTCGGCGGGCCTGCCCGGGGTTACCTCGGATATCACCATACCCATCAAAGCATCCCGGAATTTCTATCTGAATCAATTCCGGTATGCAAAACGGGTCAAGGCCATGGGCACCAGGATGTGCGTCATCGGCTCCGCCTACTCCATTCTCGGAAAACGGGCCCCGGACCTTGCCGAAGAAAACATCAGTAAGGACTACACGGATTTTGCGGGGTTCGGCAGGCAATCGCTCGCTGACCCTCTTTACCCCAGGAAATTGAGGCAGGGCGAGAAAATCCATTACTGTGTTGCCTGCTCCGGATGCGGCCGACTCATAGAGCACCAACGCCACGCAGGCTGTGTGGTCTACAACGACTACTACAAGGGCCTTAATCGTCAGATCCGGGACACGTGATGCCCCATGCCCTGGAGGCTGCGTCATGATTGCTTTATGAGCGGATAAGGGGGAGTATATGGCCCCCATGTTTCAGCACACTGACGCTGGCCTTTCTTCCTGTGATCTCAAAGGCCATTTCCAGCCCTTCCTGGGGGTCGGATGCGGGCAGAAAACCCAGTTTTTCGGTTTCAGCTCTCCCGATGCCGGGGGAAACCAGGATGCCCCTGGCCTTTTCTTTGACGACCCGTCCCACATGGACGAGGTGGGCAGCAACAGTCAGGTCGGTCAACTCCCCGGAACTCACCAGCTCCTGAACCGCATTATAGGAAAGATACCCGTACTTGGCCACATCCGGATGCTGGGCACAAATCCCTTCGTCACAGGGCGATACCATGACGATGACCCCACCTTCTTTGACAGCCAGATCCGCTGCATAGATACCTTTTGAGGCCTGCCACATCTCCAGGTCTGCCGGATATGAATCGGTGAGCACAATGTCCGCTTTCTTCGGGATCTCAACCCCGAAGATCTGCCCTGAAAGACGAGCGCCCTCCCTGTAAGCGGCGATGGGATCCCCGCAAACCACGTGGGCGATTTCTCCGGAAAGGTCCGAAACCGTGTTGACGATGAAAGCCAAGCCGGCCTTCAATCCGACCCGGTTCATCTCCTCTCGAACCGGGTTGCCAGCCCTACCCATAATTTCTGTGCCTGTGAATTTGGCACTCAACCAGTGGGTCTGCCCGGTGGTCACCGCCCCGCAGATACCGGGCTGGATGATTTTGCATCCACCACTGTACCCTGCAACCCGATGAGGGACTATTTGCCCCACACCGATCACAAAATCCGCCTCCAGGGCCTGCTTGTTGACAAGAATCGCTGTGCCCCTTTCCGTGGTTCCCAAATCCCTCAGATCCTTTTCATTGTCCCACCGGTGCATATAAATGGGAATGGATTGACAAACGGCATGGCCGAACTTTTGTCGCGTTTCCTCAGGGGTCATTTCACGGTGAGTGCCCAGCGCCACCATCAACGCCACCCCGGAGGTGTCTACACCCGCCTGTTTGAGTTGCTCAAGGATGATCGGGATAATGATCCGGGTGGGGGTTGTCCTTGTGTTATCGTCTGCAAGGATGAGAATCCTCTCCTTACCCTTGGCCAATTCATGCAGCGCTTGGCTTTGAATCGGGCTCTCAAGTGCTTTCATTATAATCTCTTCCTCAGCTTGCTTTTTCTGCACAGTTTTTGGCGTAAAGACCCCGATCAGGTCTTCTTTGCGAATGCGCACAAAAGGCATATCGCTATAGTGTTCAAAAGCTATCTCTTCCATGGCCTCCATCCCGCATCCCCTCTTTATGATCCGTCGCCCTCATTTAACGACAGAAAACCCTTTTTGAAAGAATACACCTTTTCCTCATACGCGACTATACCGTGGCTTTATGGTTGTTTCTGCGAAAATGCCAGAATCCCCCAACACCCGAAATGCCTGCATAAACCCCTACAAACAGGGCCGGGAGTTGTCAAGAAATTTTTTTCAATTCCACATATAGAAATGTATCATAGCAAAATTTTTTTCCATTATTTAATTTTAGCTTACCATTAAGACATTTTTTGCTTCATTTCAACAAATTGACCTTTTTTGCTCATTGGTTTCTCTAATTTGGTTCTTATCCGCGCCCCAAGCGCTTTTTTGCCGCCAACACAACTAAAAAAAACGCTTGACAAAGGAACAAGACTACCCTTAAATTGAAGAAAAAATTTCTTCAATTAAGGAAATAATCATGCCCGTAGAGAAAAATTTTCTACAGAAACCCGAACCCATAGCCGTTCTCGTTTCTATTAGGAAGAAACTCAAAGAAATGACCCCAACGCAACAGCAGATCGCCCAATTTGTCCTGAATCAGCCTGCGGATGTAATCAAGATGTCCATCAGTCAGTTGGCCATGGAAACCGGGACCAAGAGCGAATCCTCGGTTGTGAGGTTCTACAGGTTCCTCGGCTTCTCAGGGTATCACGATTTCAAGGTCACCCTGGCCACTGAGATCGCCGGAAAGTCCTTTTACCATACCTATGAGGACATAACCATCGACGATGATCTTGGCGCCATTAAACAAAAGATCTTCCAGGGTGCCATGAAGACCCTTCACGAGAACCTTGGCGCTATCCAGGATAGGGTGTTGATGGACGCGGTCAGCCTCATTGAGGATGCCCGGCGCCTCATCTTCCTGGGCTATGCCAACTCCGGATCTGTTGCCCGTAGCGCCTTTTTCAAATTTTCCAGGTTAGGCCTCAATTGTCACTATTCAGCGGACCCTCACATCAATGCGGTAATACTGGTGGAGCCCCAGAAAGGCGATGTCATTTTCTGCATCTCCTATTCGGGAGAAAGCAAGGATGTGGTCATTCCTGTGGAAAAGGTCAAACCTTTTGCCAAGGTCATCGCCCTCACCGGTTTCCCGGATTCTCCCCTGGGCAAGATAGCCGATGTCTGCATCAGCACAGTTTCCGAGGAAATGAACTACCGAACCGATGTCATGATTACGAGGCTTGTGCAGGCAGCCATCGTTGAAACGCTTTATACGACCATCGCGGTCCGAGAGGGATCCCGGGCTTTTGATCGTTTGAGTAAGACCCGTCAATCCCTTTCCTATCTCAAATACTAGAGAGTGAAATCATGTTAATCGAGCTTTCCTATGAATTTCATGAAGGCATCCCCATTTATCCGGGATCACCGCCGGAAAAGTTCCAACCCCACACGCTTATGGACAAAGGCGAAGATGCCAATACCACCCTGATCACTCATTACATCCATAATGGCTCCCATGTGGATGCCCCTTTCCATTTCTACAACAAAGGCGCCACCATCGAGCAAATTCCGATCGAGGATTTCGTGTATGAGCGCCCCCTGGTTATTGACAAGGCCTTAAACAGGTCTCAACTCCTCCGGGTCGAGGACCTGACGCGGTACGGAGCCGGACTCCATGAGGCAGATATCATTCTCTTCCACACGGGTTACTGTCGTCTGAGGGGTGACAGGGGCGTCTACACGGATGATTTTCCGGCAGTCGCAAGGACCGCAGCCGAATACATCCGCACGGAGCTCCTCAATGTGAAGGCAGTGGCCATTGATACCCTGAGCATTGAAAGTGCCGTCTTGGGGCCGAAGCAAAGCTTTGAGGTTCACAAGACCTTTATGGACGGTGATCTTTATCCCACAAGGCCTCTGCTTGTCTATGAGGATATCAACGTGGGCCTGATCGCCGGGAAGAGTGTTAAGCGGATCTATGCATTTCCTTTGAGGCTGAGAGGACTCGACGGCTCACCGGTGAACGTGGTAGCCGAAACCATGGAATAACAGGGAGGTTTGCGGTTATGAAAAACATGCGAGAACCGGTCGTTTCCATCGTTCGCTCCAGGATGTCCGTTTACGAGCAGGTGGATTTTAAGGACATGGTGAAACGCTCTCTGGAGGACCTGGAGGCTGAGGGCATTGAAATGCCCTCCAGCGGGCGGGTCTTCATCAAACCCAACGTGGTCATAGGGGTCCCGGCAAGCGAAAGCATCACCACCGAGCCAAGATTCGTGGCAGGGTTGATAGACCATCTCAAAGAGAGGGGGGTAAATACCGTCTATGTAGGCGATTCTTCGGCCGGCTACCTCAGATCCGAGGAGACCTTTTCTGCAACCGGCATGGCCGATGCGATCTTAGAGGGCGGGGGAGAAGTTGTGGACATCGATCTTGCATCCGAAAGGGTCGAACTGGAGCTGCCCGATAGCGATATTCTCAAAGGCCTGACCGTACCAAGGAAGGCCCTTGAATCGGATTTCTTGATCAACTTCGGGAAGCTCAAAACACATCGTATCGGCAACTCCATGACATGCTGCGTCAAGAATTGGGTTGGCTTCATCGCACAGGACATCCGGTTGAAATACCACCAGACCCGGTTCCCCAAGCTGGTCTCCGAACTGCATCGCGCCATGCCGGCGAACCTTTCCTTTGGAGACGCGGTCATGATCGGTGAAGGCGATGGACCGGATCTCACCAAACCGCGATTCCTGGGCATCATTCTGGGTTCCAATGACCCGGTCGCCCTCGACGCCATAGGTGCAGAACTCCTATCGATTCATAAAAGCGATCTCCTCTTTCCGTGGACAGCCTATCTGGACGGGGTGGGAGAGATCATGAGGGAGAAAATCAAGGTGATCGGACCGGAGGTCCGGGAAATAGCCATCCAGGCACAAAAGCCCGTTGAAGTCCTCTATAACCGGTTCCCCTGCAACATCGTCCTGGGCGGTATGTGCGACGGATGTTTTGCCTGGTTCATGGGCCCCGCCCTCTTCTGGGAGAGGGACGGCGTTTGGGAGAAGATCCGTCAAAAGTGTGGCAAACCCACATTCATGATGGGCTTCAACGCAGAGGACATCCATTTTGAAAAGCATCTGGAAGAGGGCCCCTACTTCGTGATCGGGGATTGCACGCCGGCGAAATTCCGAGAGGACCCGAGGACCGTCTCCGTTGAAGGCTGCTGCCCGGGTCCCGCAATCCCGGAGATTGTTCTAAAGACCTGTGGTATTGATGAGGGGTAAACCATGAAAGCAACCAGGATCATTGATCTATCCTACCCGATTAAGGAAGACATGTTGGTCTATCCAGGGATGGAAAGGCCTATGTTTCAATGGCTGGGCAAAGTCAATTCGGAAGGTTACAACCTGACCAAGCTAAGCATGGTCGCTCACGCGGGTACCCATGTGGATGCACCGATGCATTTCTTCGATAATGTCCGGGCCATCGATGACATCCCATTAGAAGGGCTTTTCGGGAAGGCAAAGCTATTCAGATACGATAAACCCCTCGAGGGTCAAGAGATCACGCTCGACGACCTCATGACTTCAGGATTTGAAATTGAGGAGGACATCATCTTTATCCTTGAAACCGGTATCGAAAGATTCGAAGAGCGGAGCGAGTACAATGCCCTCTTCCCTGTCCCCTCCGAAGATCTCCTGGATTATCTGGTCCAAAAAAAAATCAAATCCTATATGACGGACGCAACCGCCATCGATCCTTACGGGTCAAAGACCAGCCCCAAGCATCACCTGGTGCTTGGAGCGAATATCCCCATCGTCGAGAACTTGAGGAATCTCCATCTGCTTCCGGAAAACAAGCATTTCCTCATTTGCGCCCTACCCATCCTGCTTGCGGGGAGGGAGGGGGCCCCGTGCAGAGCCGTTGCCGTGCCGGCGCTTGAAGGCTTATGACAGAACGGCGAGAAATGTGGGTTGCCCCCTAATCAATGAAACATGAACAGAAGATATTTCAAAAGAAAGGAGGGATGTAAGCCGGACCAAAGAGATTTTGAAGGAGGAAAGATCCACGGCGTGTTCTTAAAAACAACCCTTATTGCCAACTAAAGAGGAGGTGACATCATGACCAAAAAAACCATGGTTATGCTGGCAGTGTCGATTATTGTGTGTGTGTTCTGTATGAATTCGGGCGCCTTTGCGGCCGGGAAATATGTCATTGGGCTCAGCAATTTCAGTCTCGGAAATTCGTGGCGGGTCCAGATGGTTGAAGAGGCCAAATATGCCGCTATAGAGCATAAGGATCTCGTCAAAGAGCTCGTTGTTACCGAGGCCGATGAAGACATTTCCAAACAGATCTCGGACATCGAGGATTTAATTTCAAAGAAGGTTGATGCCATTCTCTTAACGGCCATCAATCCCAAGGCCCTCATTCCCGTTGTGCAAAAGGCCATGGCGGCCGGGATTGTCGTCGTTGACTTTGATAACCTGGTATATACGGATAACATAACCGCCCATGTCATTGTGGATCAAAAGGAATTTGGAAGGGTCCAGGGGCGCTGGCTGACAAAGGCCCTCAATGGCAAGGGCCAGATCATCGCCTTCAACGGGATCAAGGGGACGGCCATTTCTGCCGAGCGGTTTGAAGGCGCCAAGAGCATCTTTGACAAATCCCCCGGCATCGAGATTGTTCAAACCGTCTATGCCGATTGGGATTTTGCAAAGGCCAAGAGGGCGATGGAGTCCCTACTGGCCGCCTACCCAAAAATTGACGGCATCTGGTCCCAGGGGGGAGCCATGTCCGAGGCTGCGATCAAGGCCTACCTCGAACGCAATATGGCCCCGCCCCCCGTCACGGGTGAAGATGGGAACGGATTCCTGAAGGTCTGGAAGGATCTGAGGGATTCGGGGAAGTATCCCGGTTTCGATTCCATTGCCACCAGTATGCCTACCTGGTGCAGCGCAAAGGCCCTCGAGGTTGCCCTGGATGCATTGGAAGGCAAGCAAGTTCAGAAGAAAACCGTGATTCCCATTCCCACAATCACCGCGAAGACCCTGGAACAATATGTGAAACCCCATCTTCCCGATAGCTTCTGGTGCAATTCAAAACTGCCGGATGATATTGTGAAGAAGATGTTTGAACGGTAAAACCCATGGGAGGAAGGCTTAGGCCTTCCTCCCTGCATGAAATTCCAGGCCTATGGAAAAAAGCACGCCCCCAACGATCCCCCTGTTGGAAATGGAGGGGATCGTCAAATCCTTTCCTGGCACTATTGCTGTCGACAAGGTGGATTTCCGGTGCAAAAGGGGAGAGATCCACGCAATTGTCGGTGAAAACGGGGCAGGAAAGAGCACACTTATGAAGGTCCTCGCGGGGATCCACCTTCCTGACAGCGGAAAAATCTTTATCAACGGTCAAGAGAAGAGGTTTCGAAATTACTCCGAGGCGAGAAATGCCGGCGTGGGCGTCGTCTACCAGGAGTTGTCCCTTCTTCCGGATCTTTCGGTCTCCGAGAATATCTCCATGGGCGTGTGGCCCAAATCCAACTCCGGGCTCATCGACTGGCAAAGGACCAGGCGGCGGTGTGAACGTATTCTGGATGAGATCGGGATGCCTATCGACCCGGATGAACTTGTCGACTCGCTGCCCATGGCCCTCAGACAAATGGTCGAGATTGCCAAGGTGCTCACACAGAATCCGGAAATCCTCGTCTTTGATGAACCTACCGCTGCCCTTTCAAAGGACGAGGTCAAGATACTCTTTCATGCCTTGCAGGATCTCAAAAAAAAGGAAAAGGCCATCGTCTTCATCTCACATCGACTGGATGAAGTCCTTGCCATATCCGATGTTGTAACGGTCATGAGGGACGGGCAAAAGGTCATCTCCGAGAAAACGACTTTTCTTGATGAAGACAAACTCATCTCGTACATGGTCGGAAGGGAGTTCTCAGAGATATTTCCTGCAAAATCGGAGTCAAAGGCAGAGAAAAGAGGGGTGTTCTCCTTTGAGGGCGTACTCAAACGGTCCGGAAGAAGGGTGGCCTTTTCTGTCCATCGAGGCGAGGTTTTGGGTATCGGCGGTTTGCAGGGTCAGGGTCAATTGGATCTCCTGGAATCCATTTTCGGACTGGGCCTTTGCCGGGAAATCGAGATCAGGGTTTTGAATAGACCCGTCGCTGTGAATAACCCTGTACAGGCCATGCGTTCCGGAATCGCCCTCATACCGGAAAACAGAAACGAAGAAGGCATCTTTCTCATACTGCCTATCCTGGAAAACCTCGCGGCCTCCACGGTGGACAATCGAAAGGCCCTGGGCTTCGTTCGTAAGAAAACGGAAATGCGGGTCGTGGAGGGCATTATCCAAGACCTCTCGATCCGGAGCACGTCCCTGCGCCAATTGGCCCGGTCTCTCAGCGGGGGAAACCTCCAGAAACTCGTGCTCGGCAAGTGGTTGATCTCCAATCCCAAGGTGATGGTGATGCTTGAGCCCACCAAGGGTGTGGACGTGGCGACCAAGCAGCAGATCTACAGGCTTATCAGGGATCTGGCCGGGAATAACGTGGCCGTAATCGTCTATACCAGTGATATGTTGGAGCTCATCGGCCTCTGTGATCGTGTGCTCGTCATGAATCACGGGTTCTTGACGGCCAATCTGCAAGGTGATGACATCACCGAGGAAAACATCATGAAGGGTTCGGTTAGCAACATTGATCTCATAACAGAAGGGAGAGACAATTGACCGCCACCCAGAGAGATATAGGGTTGTACTTGCCTGTTTACATCATTTTCCTTCTCATCTATATCTTCGCCTGCTTTCTGGAACCCAACTTCTTTACGTGGAACAATAACGTCAATCTCTTCACAAGGATCACGCCGCTCATATTTGCCGGAATGGCGCAGACCTTTGTCATTCTCACAGGGGGCATTGATCTGTCCATCGGGTCCATTATCGGCCTGACCAATGTGATCGCGGCGACCCTGCCCTTTGTGGATACACCATACAACATCCTATTGTGGCTCTTCATTCCCCCCCTGGTAGGCCTGTCCATGGGCCTGCTCAACGGCATCATCATTGCGAAAGGCGGGTTTCCGCCACTGATTGTGACCCTGGCCACCGGTGCTATCTGGAAAGGAGTGTCTCTGTTCATCATGCCTGTGCCCGGCGGCAGCGTTTCGTTGTCAGTCGCTATGAACACCACCGGTTTGCTCTTCAACAAGATCCCGGTCCCCCTGATTGTCCTTTCGGCGTCCGTGTTTGCTTTCCACGGGGTGTTGAAAAGGACCCCCTTCGGTCGATCCATCTACGCCATTGGAGGGAATGAAGCCGTTGCCTACGAGTCGGGGATTCCCTGCAGCAGGGTGAAAATCTGGGTTTACGGTGTCTGCGGACTGCTCAGTGCCTTTGCCGGCATGTTCCTCTCGGCCAGGATGTTCTCCGGTGATCCCTTGGTCGGGGAACCCTATATCCTGAACTCAATAGCAGTGGCTGTGATTGCCGGTACCGGACTCATGGGGGGGAAAGGTGGTGTCCTCGGCATTATTGGTGGCGCCTATATCTTCCTGCTCATTAACAACATCCTTAACCTATTAGCCATCTCATCATTTTATCAATTTGTGGCAAAGGGATTGGTGCTTATCATCGCCCTGGCAGTCACCTCTTCGGGTGCCACTTCGGATCTGGGCAAGATTCTCAAAGATCTTGTTTTCCCCAAACACCAGGGAGTACAAACAGCCTGGAAGTAGCCATGGATAGGAATGCTGGAAAAGAAAAACTGAAAGGACTCCTTCGGGGCAATATAACGGGCCTTCTTTTTTTGCTCATCATGGTCCTGTTCGGAGTAGGTGAGGTTGTTTCCAGGGGATTTTTGTCTTTTGAACATATAGGTGCCGTTTTAAGGACGGCGTCTTTCCTGGGCATTGTTTCCCTCGGCCAGACCGTCACCATCCTGATTGCGGGTATCGACCTTTCAGTAGGCGCGCTTATTACCATGGGAAATGTCTTTACCTGTATGTTCATCAACGGCCTTGACGCAAACACCTGGTGGGCCGTCGGAGTTATCATCCTCCTGGGCGGTCTTTTCGGTATATGTAATGGGATCGGTGTCGCCTATTTGAGGATATCACCGCTCGTCATGACCTTGGCGATCGGTTCGTTGGTGACGGGTATCACCCTCATATTCAGCCAGGGAGCGCCGAAAGGGTTGGCATCCCCCATCCTGCGTTTCATTGGCGTCGGGAGCATATTGGGTGGCATACCCGTCATCGTTGTTCTCTGGCTTGTATTGAGTATAGCATTTATCCTTTTGCTACGTTCCACCGCTTTTGGAAGAAAGATCTATTATGTCGGGGCGAATGCACGCGCTGCTTATCTTTCCGGAATAAGAGTCAATTACGTTACCGTCCTTGCCTACGGTATCAGTGGCGCAAGCGCAGCGTTCACAGGCGCTTTAATGGCCGGCTACACGCAAACCGCTTTCCTGGGCATCGGTAACGAATACATATTGTGGTCCATCACCGCCGTAGTCATCGGCGGTACGGCCCTGACCGGCGGCAAGGGCGGTTACCTGGGGACCATTGCAGGGGCCATTCTGCTTGTCCTCCTTGAGAGCTTGTTGACCGTCATCAGAATGCCGGAGGCCGGCAGGAAAATTGCCACGGGCCTCATTATCCTCATCATGATTAGCATCTATTTCCGGCCAAAGAGCCGAAAAACGTAAGGGAGGTTGAAATGTTCAAACTAAGGGGTGTTGTACCGCCCATGATTACACCATTTGACCAGGATGGCGGCCTGGATGTGAGTAATCTTGAGAAGCTCTTGGATTTTCTTATAGACAAAGTTGACGGTTTGTATATCTGCGGGTCCTATGGCAGTGGCCCCATGATGTCTGTTCAAGAGAGAAAAACGGTCGCGGAAGTGTGCGTCAAGCGCGTAGAAGGAAGGATTCCCATTATCGCCCATACGGGGACAACCAATACCAAGGATACGGTTGAATTGACGATTCATGCTGAACAAATCGGGTGTCAGGGGGCTGCCGCTGTAGGCCCCTACTACTATCATTACGGGCCTGACAGCATATCGGCATTCTACGCTTCCATGCTAAACGGAGTCAGTCCCGATTTTCCCATCTATGTGTATCATAATCCCCAGTTCTCCGGGTATGAGATTTCCCTGGACACCCTGAAGGCTCTCAAAGAGATGGGGATTCACGGCATCAAGGATGCCACGTTCAACATGCTGACCTTTGCGACCTATATGCGAGAATTGGGGGGAAATGGTTTTGATATTGCCCTGGGCACCGAAGCCCTGTGGTTGTCCGCATGCAGTCTCGGCGCTGAAGCCTACATACCGGGTCTTGGAAATGCATTCCCCGAAATCTGTGGGCAACTCTTTGAGGAGGGGATGCAGGGCCATTTCCGGAAATGCAGGCAGACCCAGTTCAAGGTGAACAGGATGCGGGAGATCATGTACATCGCGAGCTCCACGCAACTTTCTATTTACGCCATGCTGGACATTCGCGGCGTAATTAAAGCCTACCCGAGATCTCCCTTCGTACCCGCTACCGAAGAGGAAGAAAAGGGTATTAGGGAAGCTCTCGAGGAATTGGAGATGATATAACATGTACCTATCAACCATAGACTGCGGCACCACCAATTCACGGGTCTACATTGTTAACGAGCAAGGCCATATCCTTGGAAAAGCAGCAAAGAAGGTAGGCGTAAAAGACACGGCCATCCATGGAAACAATCAGGTATTAAAGGAAGGCCTTAGGGAGACCTTTTATCATGCCCTCAAGGAATCGGGGGTTAGCCTTAAGGACGTCATGTTTGTCGTCTCCTCAGGTATGATTACTTCGGAAATCGGTCTGCTGGAGATCCCCCATATTTGGGCACCGACAGGCATGGATGATCTGGCCATGCATATAAAACCCGTGCATGATACGAACGTGTTCCCGGTTGATATCACTATCCATTTCATCCCTGGGATCAAAAACAGATATGATCCCAGCACCGCCCGTATCATGGACGTAGGATGCCTCGACTTCATGCGCGGTGAAGAGGCCCAGGTAGCCGGGATCCTTTCTTCACAAGAGATCGATATTCCGGTGACCATTGTGATTCTTTCCTCACACACCAAATTCATTCCGGTCGATGAAAAGAAAAGGGTTTTGGGGAGCCTTACGACCCTTTCAGGCCAAGTCTATGAAGCCATTATCAAGGAGACATTCATCGGTAAATCGGTCCGAGCGGACGATGCGTTTGATGAGGAGCGTTATTTCGAAGGAGATGTCGTAGAAGCTGCCCACAGGTGGGTAACGGAATCTGGTTTTTTGAGATCTCTTCTCATGCCCCGTTTTCTCGATGTTTTGCTTCAAACAAAATGGTATGAGCGCAAGCTGTTTGTGGAAGCCGCTATAGCAGCGGAAGATATGAGGGTACTTCATCAATTCGAGTCCTTAGGCTTCCCGGTCAAAACCAACTACATTTTGGTGGGGCCTGAGCGCAGATGTGCCATCTATCAATATATGCTGAAACGCAAGATGGGGATCACAGAAGACATCCTAACGATCACGGATGCGGACGATATCGACTCGCTCAGCATTTTGGGTGCTATCGACCTGGCGGGAAAAGCCGGACTGATAAAAAGATAGCCCGCCGATCCCTTATCATGAAGACTGTTTTCCAAGGGAACTGCTGAGGGGTGGCTTGGGTATCCCTTTCGCACTTGGCGCACTCAAAAACAATTAAAGATGAAAAATGGAGGCGTTTGCCATGCCCGAGTACCGGATCGTATTCACCGATTACTATTATCCGAATAACAATAAAGAAACAGAGATCCTCCGTGGTTTGGGAGATGTAGAGATTGTAGACTGCACAAAGATTGAGGCGGGAGGTATCAAAGAGGAAGACAGGATCATTCCTTATGTGGAAGATGCAGATGCCGTCATTGTGCAATTTGCAGACATGTCCAGCAAAGTGATCGACCGGCTGAGAAAATGCCGAATCATATCCCGGTATGCGATAGGTGTTGACAATATTGATGTGAAAGCGGCGAATGAGAAGGGAATCATTGTGGCCAATGTGCCGGATTACTGTATTGAAGAGGTTTCGGATACGGCCTTGTCCCACATGTTGAACTGTCTCAGGAAGCTCACTTTGGCAAACGACCTCCTTCGCAGGAACGAGTGGTCCTATGATAAGATAAAACCCATCCGGAGGTTTTCCGATCTTGCTGTCGGACTCATTGCCTTTGGCCATATTGGTATGAGATTAGCTGAGAAACTGAGGCCATTCAACATGACTATATTGGCCTTTGACCCGTATTTTACCCGGGAAACGAATTATGATTGGGTGAAATTTGTATCACTGAATGACCTGCTGTCTCTGTCGGATATCGTGTCCATACATGCACCCCTTAATGAAGAAACCCATCACATGATTGATAGAGAGAGGTTCATTCAAATGAAGGACGGCGTTATTGTTGTCAATACCTCCAGAGGCGGGTTGATCGATGAGAGGGCATTGGTTGAAGCGTTGGAATCCGGAAAAGTTGCCGCAGCCGGACTTGATGTCCTGGATGCCGCGGATACCGACTACTTCCAATCAACCCTCTTGAAATTCCCGGATAGGGTTTTTATCACCCCACACATGGGCTGGTATTCAGAGGAGGCCATTGCGGATCTCCAAAACAAAACAGCTTTAAACGTCTATGAAATGTTGAAGAACGGAAAGCCCCTCTATTCGGTTTAATACCTGAATTTTGCATCGGATACCGTAGCGAGGTGCGGGAATCCCTAGGGAAACGCGCAGTTGCAGACATTTTGGCCCGCATGCATATAGGCCTATATGGTGAGGACCAAAATGGCGAAGCAAGCGTTGCAGCAAGGATTTCCGTGCCGCAGTAGGTAACTGATGCAAAATTCAGGTAATAGGTCACAATCCGCATCCCGGATCCCGTATCTTGCATTCTGCATCACACTTGCACCCTGTTTACCAATTCCTTTGCTGAAAACAAAACCTTGTCTTTAAATCTAAAATCGAGTGCCGATTTCAGCATCTCAAGATTGATCACCCTATTGAGTTTCGCAAGCACCGCAAGAGAAGCAAGCGCCCAATCCTGTCCCTTGATGCCCTGTGCTTTCAGATCCATCGGAAGCACTTTTGCCTTGCAAGACGGCACTTCCACATCGGGAATATGTAAAACCAAAGTTTCATCATCACTCTCGTCAAATAGCCATGTCCGACGATCAACGCCTTCCTGGCTAATCGCAATAATGGCACTCGCTTTTTCAATTCCGGTAAAGCCTATTTCTTCCGTCGATAATATCACCTCGCTGATGGATGGCCCCTTTAGCACCGTGATGTTGTACTCGTTTTTCTGCGTCACCTGAAGGCCAGCGAAGAGTCCTGCGATACACAGGATCTCACCGGCCGTGACGACTCTTTGACCTGCACCCCCTAGAATGATCACCTCTTCCCTTTTCGATTGGGGGGGTTGGTATTTCGCATCTATCTTTACAGGCTCAGGTACCGGCTTTTGCTTGGAAATGATTTCTCTATAGTGCTTCCCGTATTCCTTTCTGCTGTTCTCCGCCACTTCCCCTTTCCTTGATGGGAGAATTTCAATGGATTCTTTAATGGCCTGGGGGGTGAGTCGGTTGCGTCTCGTATATCTGCCGGTGCACAATCCCCAAATATCCACGACCGAAAACCCTTCATGTCCAACAGCACGCTCCATCTCATCAACCAAATCCTGGCTAAACCCCGATATGCGAGAGGCATAGGTCGCCCCCGCAGCACAGGCCACATCGCATACATCAAGCGGTCGCTCTAGCTGATTCAAGAATCCGGAACCCACTTGCGCCTCAGCCGGTGTTGTGGCGGAGAACTGGCCGCCTGTCATGCCGAAGTTGAAGTTATTGAGCACCAAAAGAGTCAGATCGAGATTGCGACGGCAGGCACTCAAGAAGTGCGCCCCTCCGATTCCCATGCCCCCGTCACCCATGGTCACGATGACATTTAACTCCGGACGGGCAAGCTTCAGCCCCGCTGCATAGGTCAGGGCCCGGCCGTGCAAACCATGAAAGGCGTGCGTATTGAAGAAGGTATCAAAGAGACCCGAACACCCGATGTCCGTCACGATGACAATTTCATTTCCTTGAAGACCCATGTTTTGAAAGGCCTTATCAAGGGACCTTGTGATCCTGTCATGGGTGCACCCCGGACAGTAAACCGGCGGCCTGTTTTTGTTTATCAGGCTAGTCATTTTTGACGGCCTCCTTGATTTGACGCGGTGTGATGAGTCTCCCGTCCATTCGCCCTAGAAACTGGATAGGTTTATCCGGTAGGACGCGCTCAATCTCCCGGACATATTGCCCGAGGTTCATCTCCACCACTACAATCCGTTTCGCTTTACCGGCCCGGTCCAAAATCAAGGCTTCCGGAACGGGCCACAGGGTTTTCAAAATGAGGAGCGATACGAGATGTCCGCCCTTGTTTAGATCCCTGTAAGCATCCCTCGCTGCGCGGCCCGTCACTCCGTAGGTCAAGAGCAAGGTATCTGCATCTTTTCCCATATATTCTTCATAAAGAGAAAACTGGTCCACTTTCGAAACCAGCTTTTTCATGAGTCGATCACGAATTTCTCCAATCCTGTCGGGATCCGTTGTAATGTATCCGTCTTCGCCGTGAGTCGAAGATGTCTGCCGTACGAGAGTATTATTGTCCCCAATCGGAAGGAAGTTTGGAACCATCCCCCCTGAAGGAACTCGAAAAGGAAGATAGGATTCCCCTTGAGGAGATGAAACCCGTTCTTTGACTGTTAGGATCTCCAATGCATCCATGTCGATGCTTTCCTTGGTCATGCCTATCTCTTTATTGGATGCGACGAATACAGGGCACCTGAATTTCTCCGCAAGATTGAAGGCGTGCACCGTCAGAACGACACAGTCCTTAACATCGACGGGCGCCAGCACGATCACAGGCTCACCACCGCTATTGCCCCACCGCATAAATTGGATATCTCCATCCGCGCCTCGGGTTGCCGAACCCGTTGAAGGACCTAAACGCTGCACATCCACAATCACAATTGGAATTTCGCTGCCAATAGCAAATGAGATGTGCTCACTGTATAGGCTCAGGCCCGGTCCGGATGTTGCGGTCATGGCCTTTAGCCCCGCCATAGACGCCCCAAGACAGGAACCGATGGAGGCAATCTCATCTTCGCCCTGAAGGCATATGCCGCCCTCAGGAGGCAGGAGCTTGAGCATGGTATTAAAAATCGTGGTTGCCGGGGTAATGGGGTATCCGGCGAAAAAACGACATCCGGCCTTGAGCGCCCCCCAGGCTACTGCCTCATTGCCTTCCAATAAACTATATGCCATCCCGATAATCCTCCGTCTTCAATCCCCTTCCCACAAACTCCGATTATGCGGGTTGGAAAGGAGACATTTATCCGGTCAAAAAAAAGATTCATCCCAAGTAGGTAAGAGAGACCTTTGATACATAAGAGAAAGGATTGAATGTGTCAAGCGAGACTTAGCGAGGCCCATTCCGCTTGAATTATGTTCATCCTTTGAATGAGCACAATAAAAAATTGAGCAACTATGCAGTTGAAAACGTGATGGCGTCTTTTCGGAGTGACCGGCGGGAGGCCTTCGTCATTTCAAAGGGTTATGGAATGGGGGACCCCTTGGCTCCGAGCAAAAGCGAGGAGAACAGCGGAGGGGGGAGGCTTGTCCCGCCCGGAGGGCGGGGCATCACCCGTCAGTAACCCATTGAAATGACCAGGCCGTGAGACTCCGAACGAAGAAAAGATGTAATCACGTTTACCAAGCCTCCATGGTGCTTATTGATTCAATAGTTTCCAATAAACAAGCTCATGTGCGTGATGAACTTTTAACGAAGTGTTAAATGATTATATTGCAAGGTAGGGATTTTAAAAGTTGCGGATAGATATGAGTTACGGGCTGGTTTCGACAAAATGAAAGGATTTTGTTTATCCGTCGACTAATCAATGAAAGGAAGCTGATAAATAGGGTGATTGATATGAAATGGAAAATATACCTTAACCTCCTCCTTCTTTTACTCCTTTTCTCGGGTTGTGAAACGACAGGGTATTCTGCGGATTATTACAGAGATGATGATAGATATTTTGACCGTGGCTATTACCGGGGATATAGGCCCCATGGGCATAAACATCACGGTTACGGCCACCATGGCTATGGGTGCCACTACAAATGGTAAAAAGCGATGAACGCCTAGTCAATTATTTCCTTCTCCTCGCCTTCCTCCTAAGGTCGCTGTCATAAAAGCGCCCGGGACTTCTCCGGTTCCGGGCGCCCCTCCTTTGGGAATAAGGGGATTTCTCTATTTCTTTTCCATGACCGGGAATCCCGCCTTTTTCCAGGCAGCGAACCCGCCCTTAAGCGCCTTTACCTTTGTATAGCCCTTTTCCTTGTACTCTTCTGCCAACCTGGCAGATGTCGCCTCATTTTCTCACGCACAATAAAAAATAATTTCCTGCTCCTTTGAGAGCGATGCGAGTTTCTTCTCGAATTCACTCTTGAGTATACCCCCTTCAATGAGCATGTCTTTGCAGGAATCATCACCATAGGAGCAGACAAGAAGTGCCTCGCCTGATTGTGATTTTGCACGGCTCTCTTCTACGCTGATTCGTTCTATTCCTGCTGTGGCCCCACTTTGAGGAGAAACGGCCCGAGCGTATGTGTTCACAGGTAATGCCAAAGCCAAAATCGTTATTGCAAGTATATATATAGATCTTTTCATGTGATCTTCCCTTTCCTATTGTTCATTGAAAATATATGGGCCGCGCTATTCGAATTATGATCTCAAAATTAAACAGGTAATCATATATTTTTCAATGTAAGGTTTGCTGAGGAATTTTCAATAAGCTCGCTAAAGGTCTTTAAGCTATCGGATAGTGTCTGAAGTTCTTCCGAATGGATGAGAGGAATCCCATCACTCCCCTGTTGCTCCAGCGCATCAATGACGGATTTTATGGTCAAGGTATCGGGATCCCTTGCCGGCTGGTATCCGAACTCCTTTTCATTATCCATCCTGACCTCTGACACTATACCAGATTCTACCAGTCCGTGCAGGACCTGCTTCACCAGTCTAAGGGGTGTGCCCAATTTTTCTGAAATCTGATGAACCTCCCAGGCCTTCCCGCCCTCTGCAAAGTGATGCACCAT
>CAYWMP010000031.1:0-1738 GCA_964459445.1 uncultured Desulfobacteraceae bacterium | reverse complement strand
CTCCAGATGTCTCTTTGAAGATATTGAATCGCTTTGGATAGTCTCATCACTTTTCCGTTACAATTCGGGATCCTATCGCTTTACTGACACATTCTTCCTGGAAGCAACTTAAAGCGTTTCCTTGGGGCAGGTCTATATACATTGAAGTCTTTGTGGTCGAGCGTGAAGACTTTGGATAGGTTTTCAAATTCAGCGATTACGACAAGAGTCCCATCAGCCAAATCCATCGGCAAGTCTCTATATTTCTCCATTAGCTGGCGACAACGAGCTTGCATATTTGTATCGAATGCGTGGATTTTAAAACCCCCTCGCAGAATGAATTCCCAGAGATTGTCTTGAGCCTTCCATGAAAATCCTAAGAGACAGAAGGCTTCAGTAAGTACAGGCCAGGTTGTAATTAACGGCTCCTTTATTCTCTTCAGGGTCTCAGTACATAGGGTATGGTAATCATCTGACGCATCAAAGAGAGCGACTATCGGCCCTGTATCCAATAGAATCATCTATTTTTTCCTGAAAGCTTCCCTAAGAATCTTCTCACTGTTTATGGCGAGATTACCCTGTCCGCTGGACTCTTTCCCAATTAGATCTGCTATTAGATCGTATGGTCTTTCACTTCTATCCTTCAATGTTCTATTGCAGTAATCCCGCACCGAAGCTTTGACTATGTCTGACTTAGTAGCCTTTAAAGCCTTTGCCGTCTTCATTAATAATTCTTCAGTTTCCTGGTCAAGCCTTACGCTTGTAGGCATTTCTATACCTCCGATTTACATATACTACAAATTGTAGTACAAATAATCGTTCGCGTCAAGGGTAGCCCTCGGCCTGGCAAACATATGGGAACGTCAAAACCAACCTTAACTGATTCCGATTGAGTCTTACCGTCTTTCTATTTATTTTGAATTTAGAATTTCGGTCACTCCTCCTCCGCAGTAGCGGGCTACGGAGGATGGATTGGTATTTGAGATTTGTATTTTGGTGCTTGGAATTTTTATGGTTTTCGATTGCCGATAAATTTATTTATTCAAAGCAACTACCTGCTTAAATGACATGGCCCTTCTGCAGAACGATTGCGTCCGGCGTGAGCGAGCCTATCCTTCCAGGGCAGCCAGCCCGGGCAGTGTTTTCCCCTCTAGGAACTCGAGGGTGGCGCCACCGCCGGTAGAGATATGGGTTACGGCATCCGCCTTTCCGGATCGTTTGACGGCCGCTACCGAATCTCCCCCTCCGACCACCGTCACAGCCGAACTCTCGGCAAGAGCTGATGCCATAGCCATGGTGCCTGCGTCATAGGGGCTGATTTCAAATAGCCCCAGCGGTCCGTTCCAAAACACGGTGCGGGCCTTCGCGATCTCTTTGCCGAACGCCTTAGCCGTTTCAGGTCCTATGTCCAGTCCCATCCTACCTGCGGGGATTTCACCCGTAACGGTTTCCGCCGTGCTTCCCTGTTCCGCCTTTTCTGAGATCACATGATCGGACGGCAACAGCATGAGAACATCCTTTTCCGATGCCAGTTTCAAGAGCTGAGTTGCCAAATCGAGCTGATCTTCTTCAACTTTAGAATTCCCCGTGCCGTGTCCCTGAGCACTCAAGAAAGTATAGGCCATCGCACCGCCTATGAGAAGCACATCCACCTTTTCCAGCAAACTCTGGATAATTTGAATCTTATCCGACACCTTAGCGCCGCCGAGGACCGCGACAAAGGGGCTTTCAGAATCGGCTAGTATTTTTCCCAGATTAT
>CAYWMP010000030.1:16397-41266 GCA_964459445.1 uncultured Desulfobacteraceae bacterium | reverse complement strand
GCGAATTGGCCGCCGGACCTTGACAAATGGTTGGCCGGGTGGAATATGCTAGATCTTTTTGACGTGGTATTTTGTTCGGGGGATGAGGGTGTAGTTAAGCCAAACCCTGTTGCTTATGAAAGCACGCTCAACCGTTTACGTGTTGAGCCGAGAGAAGCCGTCTTTATTGACGATCTTGAAGAGAATGTTGAAGCGGCCTGTGATTTAGGTATCTATGGGATTCTCTTTACGAACGGAAAGGCCCTTGTCAAAGATCTCGAGCGCTTGATTGGAGTGGAGGCGTCTAGGAGGTGAAGTAAATGGGCACTGTTGCAGAAGACGAGAACATTCGAATTGATCGCCTAGAACTGGGGTCGTTCATGACGAACGCCTATATCATGACATGCCGCAAAACGGGTGAGAGTGTCGTTGTGGATGCTCCCGGGGAAAGCCGCAAGCTTGTGGCCGCGCTCGGGGATACCAAGCCTCAACATATACTCATGACCCATTCGCATATCGACCACGTGGGCGGCTTGGCTGATCTGAAGAAGGCTCTGAATGTCCCGGTCGCTGCCCATGCCGATGATGCCGATAATATGCCGGTTCCGGCAGATGTTCTCTTAAAGGATGGCGATACTATAACCTTCGGCAGTCAACGGCTCGAAGTGTTGCATACGCCGGGGCACACGCCGGGAGGTCTTTGTTTCTATACCGGTAAATATTTAATATCGGGAGACACTCTGTTCCCGGGCGGGCCCGGCAGGACATGGGCACCGGAGGGGTTTCGCCAGATCATTGAATCCATCTCACAGAAGATATTCAAACTGCCTGAGGACACCGTGTTTTATCCCGGACACGGTGGTTCGGGTATTTTAGGAAAAGAGATGAGGGCCTTTGAGGCCTTTATGGCTCGCCAAAGAGATCCGAAATTGTTTGGGGAAGTGATTTGGGAAGGGTAGGGGCTGCATGACTGAATCTCTCGCCCGTTCCCCCGACCTTGTTCGGGGTCGCCGAGTCCACAGAGACCTCAGAGAATTCGGTCTATCAAAAAATTAAACCGCTTAAGGATTCCTGCGAAGCAGGAAATCCCGATGCAGAAGCATCGGTTTGTCGTGAAAAATGTTATGGTGGGAAAATGGCAAGTCCATTCTCCCATCATAACGTTCTTCACGATTTGCCTTAAGCGATCCTGATTATCCTGTAAATCCGCGTCCAAAAATTCTTGCGGTTTTTTAGTTTCTCTGGGTTCTTCTTGGGCTCTGTGAGATATTGGATTGTTCTTACCAGGTGATGAGTTCGCGGTGGAAGGCTTCCCCTAGCTCGTAGTCTTCGCCCTTGGCCATTTCTTTACACCGACTCCTGAGCCATTCTTCCATATTAGGAATATCAAATTCCCCCAGTTGGCTCTCGTGTGCTTTCAGTGCGGCCAGCTTTTTATCAAAGGTATCCGTGATGTCGACACGGTAGTTCGTATTTTCCGTGGCCCAGAATAGCATCTCGTCGACCTTGTGGGGCTCCAGGCCTTCATCAAGAAGATCGGGATAGGCGAGATGATCCCTGGCATAGGGAAACACGGCATCGAGGGTCACCTGTCCTGAAATTCGGTGATCGCGATGCCAAACATAACGGCGGTAGGGATCGGAGGTCACCACAATGCTTGGCCGATACTCCCTTATGACACGAACGACCTTTTTTCGAAACTCCGGCGTATCTTCCAATCCCTGATCTGAATATCCCAGAAACACGACCTCTCGCACGCCCAAGATTTTGGTGGCAGCCCGTTGCTCCTTTTGCCTGATCTTTACCAAATCCTCAGGGTTAACGCTGCGGTCGCTCGTTCCCTTATCCCCATTGGTGCACACCACGTATACGACTTGCTTTCCTTCTGCAGTCCAGCGTGCCACGGTCCCGGCCACGCCGAATTCGGCGTCATCGGGGTGGGCCGTTACCACCAATATATCCGCTTTTTCGGTCATTCTTGTTCTCGTCATCCGCCAGTAGTCACGTATAATGGAGCTAGGCTTCCATATAAATTTTTTGGCTGCGTTATCGGTCGATTTTATCGACGACGTACTATTCATGTAGGCCTTACTCAAAAATCTCTCTCTGGCCTTACCAAAATCATTATCTGAAATCCTATGTAAATCCCCAGTGCCTGAATCAATTACAGCAGCCAACCTTATACACCATATTTAAGGCATTTGTAGCCTGATATTGGTCGATAACCGAGGTGTATTCGTTCAACATGAGTGAGGCTACCCTTGACCAGCTATATTCCTGCGCGGATTCACGTATCGCCTCTTTTGAGCCTGGCCTGGAATTCATGATGAATGCTTCAATGCCCTTAGCCAAATGTTGAGGAGAGCCATTGGGTATGATATGTCCCGTCTCGCCTTCCTGAATGATGCTCTCCATGGCCCCTACATTGGTTGAAACAACCGGGGTGCCGCATGCCAGAGATTCGAGCGCAACCAGCCCGAAGCTCTCGTAACGGGATGGAACCGCCAAGACATCAGCGGCACTGTAATAGGTCGGCAAATTCTCCTGCTGCTGTCTCCCGGTAAAGGTAACGCGGTCTAGAATTCCCCAATCCCTGCATAAGCCGCGAAGGTTCTCCTCTTCTGGGGATTTGTCGCCATCGCCACCAATAACGATGAGTTTTATCTCGGGATGGTTTTTAAGATGGGCCACGGCCTCCAATAACCGGTCGGTTCCTTTAGAGGGCGCAAACCTTCCCACATACAAAATGATCGATTTGTCTTGATCAAGACCCAATTGGATTCGCGATTCCAATCGGTCCATGGGACGGAAAAGGTTCAAATTTACGCCACAGGGCACAACGCCGATTGACTCGGATTGAGCACCATAGAATTCCTCTAAATAACCCTTCTCCCTCTTCGTGGTGGCAAGAATACGGTCGCAGGACTTCGCCAATTCCATTTCGGAATCAACACGGAGTTTAGGTTCCCGCTCAGCGCCGGCGATATGGTTTTTTGCCGCTCCCAGAGTATGGTAGGATATGATATGGGGAACGTCCCAACGCGCCTGGGCCCAAATGCCCACCTTCCCGGAAATCCAATAATGACTGTGTATTAAATCGTAAGTGCGGTCTTCCCGGTATGCGTAGCGCACTAATTCCTGAAAAAAATTTCCCAGGTGAGGGTAAAGCTCCATTTTGCTTAAGGGTTTTCCGTTTCCGGCATTTAAATGAATGAGCCGCACGTTTTCATAGAGATCGAGGCACGGAGCACTTTCAGAACCGCGGAGACGTGTGAACATATCGACTTGATGTCCCTGCGCTCCCATTTCTCGCGCCAACTCGCGTGTGCAAACACTCATGCCTCCTGTATCGTTTGTCCCCAGTTCGCCAACCGGACTTGAATGTACACTTAGTATTGCGATTCTCAACTTTTCTTGTTTCACAGGATCAACCTCATCATTTCATATAGGAATGCCCTTCACCTTCGCAAGAGAGGCAGGGCTATCATTTAACTTTGGAATATAATCATCATAATCAAAGATTCACCCTATATCTGTACAAAGGGATATTTTTGCCCCCAAGCTTTGATTTGTAACGTTCATCCCCCTTTAAGAAATCGTACTTTTTCTTCCCCCTCTCAATGCTGTCCTTGATATTTAGGACCTTGCAAAGCAGTCCGACACTCAGGGATCGGTATCGATCGTCGTACCCGCTATTGTAAAGGTATGTGATGCCGTTAAAATCGAAACACATGACCGCTGCGGTTGGTTGGTTGTCCAGATCCAAGAAAAACAAATTAAGTATGCCCATTTTGGCCATTGCATCGGCCAGTGCACGGAAAAAGGAGGTCATCGCAGGGTCCATGAATGCTGCTTTGTCTGATTTGTTGGATTCAAAAAGGGACATGAACGTATCCATCCCGTCCCCCACATCTCCCATTTCTTTGACCATGCGATAGTCGATGCGGCCGGATTCCCGAAGTCTCCTGAGTTTGCGTCTCACTTCATGGCGTTCTTTTCCGCTCAGCATCAGCAAGAAATCTTCCCAGGTCGCGGGCAGATCCATTTCAGAACTCACCTCCTCCTGTTCGGAAGAGGCGCCGCATCCCAGTTTTTCCACTTCCGGGGCTAGATAGGCGAGCACCGATGAATCAGGACGGAGGTGCGCCAGATCTATCTGCTTGATGCCTTCTTGCTTCAAATGGTCCACAAGGATTCTGAAGAACGCCTCTTCCTTTCCGGGGGTAATGATAAAGTCTTGATAATCGCAAACTTCAACATCACCGATGAAGCTCACGCAATCCTGTTTCTTTAGCAGCGGAGCTACGCCAAGCAACTCATCTTCTTGCCATACAGAACAGATATAGGGTTTCGCCCCATGTCCAAAAGCAGTCCACCAGACCTCCAGCCAGGCAGGCAGGACAAAGGGACAGAACCATCTCAGGGACTTTTTGGGGTCTTGCCAGATGGAATAAAGGGTGTCGAAAGTTTCATGGGTTATTGTGTAGGGGCTGTCGTTAGTGGGCAATATCGAAACTCCTAACAAAATAGATAGTGAAACCTCCCCGCGGCAAGCCGTGGGGTATTCTGGCGAAGGAGAGTAAATTTTCGTTCCACCGCAATCGGACGATTCATCTAAGTCTTTATTCTCCACCTTGAAGCGTTTTTGGTATCCTCAATGACGATATCCGCTTGCATAAGGGTATCTCGAATCGCATCGGCCTCCTCCCATTGCCTGTTTCCCCTGTATTTCTCCCGCAAGTCTACCAATTTATCCAAAAGAGGGGCCATGGAATCTTCTTTGCTCTTCGGGGAGGACTCGAGCTTAACGCCGAGGGTAACGATCATCTCCCGCAGGATATCCCTAGCCTGGGAGATAAATTCATCACTTTCTAGGTCTTCCTTTGCCTGCCAAATCGTTCGATCAAGCTCCAAAAGGGCGTTGGTTGTTTTTTTGAGCTCATGGTCTTCGAGACCCTTATGAAACGATTCTTCAATCTCATGTATTTTTTCCCAGAAGGATCGGTCCAGGGTTTCAGGTGTAGGTCCGGCTGCTCTCTCTTCCTGCGTCGCGGCTTTCCAATCTTGTCCAACCGCCTCTCCGCGGAGCAGATCCAGGGGAACTCGATCTCCCTTCTCAAAAGCCCTTTCCAGGCCAAGACGGCGCAGGGTTACACGGCCTATGCCCTTTATCACCGCTTCTTCCCTATCAAGATCCATGAGACAGGCGGTGTGTTCATCAAGGCCGATGATTGAGACGTCTTGGGGCAGCATGGATTCGAGTTTCTTGAAGCGCGCTTCACCCATGTAGCAGAAGCGTGTGTCATGGGTTCCGCCCTCAGCGTTGTTCCAATGGGGAACAACCACCAGGTCAAAGCCGAAATGCTCCAGGATATTCATTCCCTCCACCCAATGAAGCTCCTGTCCTACTTTGTAGACCTCATATACGGGTACCGTGAAACGTCCTACTGTGAGGGCCGCGGCACTGGCTGCCACCAGGCATCCCCCTGCTTCTACTCGATTGATGAGAATTTCCGGTATGGGCGATTGCACCCATTCACGAACCGCATAGGTCGGACTGCCTGGACCGATGAGTATAAACCCGGCTTCTCGCAAGGTGTGAAATGCCTGCTCGGCTTCATAGGGCGCTGTAAGCTCCTTGGATTTGTAGGTGGCAATGGACATGTCCTGTTGAACCTGGGTACGGAAGTACTCCACGGCTCGTTGGGACAGCTGGTCAACATTGAGTTGAAAACCTGCAGGGGTATCCAAGAATACCGTATCACGGGGAACGGTCAGCCCGGCCAGAAGTTCTTTGTGAACTTCCACCATGGTTGAGGTCATTTCACCTGATCCCATCAGAGCAATGGTGCCTTTTTTTGAAGACATGTCAGCCACCTTCGTCCAAATCACCTTAAAATCATTATGTCGCACGGACTTCTATTCAGGAAAAAAAGAAGGTCGCTCGAAAAAGCCACCTTATTCTTCGAATCAAGGCGCGAATGAGAATGCCAACTTTTTCCTTTGGACACGATAAACAATCATAAGACTCGAAAGGGGGTTTGTCACCATTTCAACGGTTTAAATCGCGAGTTCAAAAGGTTGGTTAGATCCGTAGTTTGCTTTTTTGCCTGCCTTATACAGGGTCACCTCGCCTTTCCCATAAACCTGCCATTGACCATCAGGGCCGTCGTTGATCATTCCCGTCTCTTCATCAATTCCAATGAGAATCGCACCTGGCAGCAAATGGACCAGACGTGGCGCCCATTTCTCGCCAAAGGTATCATGGTGAGGCAAAACGCAGGCGCCGGAAACCATTCCTAGACCTTGAACCGTCTCGTCGGCAGAAGGGTGATAATAGTTTTCACAGAGGACCATGGCGCCGGCGCTGCTGCCGGCGATGACCGCACCGGCTTCATGGGCCGACCTGATGGCCTCCCATGACCCACTGCCCGCCAGGCTTTGGCCCAGGTGATGGGTGAAGCCACCGAGGAGATAAACCAGTTTAGATTCACTCAGCAATTGGACCACCTTGGGGTCATCAGCCGAGGTCCGGTCAATGAGAGGGAGAGAAGAGACATTCGATGCACCGAGATTTTCAAACCACCGGACACCATTTCGACCGGCCCGTTCATGATTGTCATCCGGCGCTGCGGCTGCAGGGATGATACGCACCGGGATTTTAAGGCCTCCTGCGAGTTCCATGGCTCGCCGGTCCGGCTCAGCCATTTTTCCGCCAAATTCAGCGCCGCCTTCAAGAAGGATGTAACCCATAAATATTCCTCGTAATTAATCGGGCTTTTTATTCGTTGCCAAATGATACTTGTTTATTCATAAGAATATAGTTCTGCGAACAAGGCGGTCAAGCGATAGGCTTTTCTTATTCACATTCGACACCTTCGATTTCCCTTGAGGCCCTTCCACGCTGAACGGAATTTGACCAAAATGGTAGAAATCTGATAAGGCTTTATAAAGATAGGCTATCCCTTTGATTTGCTTGTTGCCCAAAGGCGGCTTGGGGTGTTATTTGTGGCTGGAGAAGGAACTAACAAAGAGAACAGAGTCAGAAAAGTTACCCTTAAGATTAGGGCAGGGGTGATTCGGGATGGATCGAATGGCATAAGCCTTTCCATAGGGGAAAACCTCCTGGGGGAATGGACTGACAGCAGGGCGAACAGATTATCGCTGACAAACGATCTCAAGGTGGCAATACGCACGGGGAGGGGAGAACAGTTGTACCTGTTCGGAGTTCCGGGCAAGCCCATCATGGGCGAACAATTGTCGGAAAATGAGGTTGCAATTTCATTCGAGATGAATGCTTAGCAAAGAAAGCTGCAGGTCGTTTTGGTTCCCCCCTATTGACAATGCATCTAACCATGAATAAAGATAAACGTAATATTCTATAAAAGTTATCCCTTCAATTTTTCAATTCCCTTTTGAACCCAAAATACTCTTTTGAATCAGTATTGTTTTTTTTCTATGGGCGGTAAGAATGAAAAACGACTGTGGCAAAAATGGCTCGAGATTTTTGCCAAAATATCATCAATAGGATCGGTCAAAGGCTGGATGGAAGCGGAAAGGGGGGAGTTCATACATGAGCAAAATAGGTATTGCTATTGCTGGTGTAGGTAATTGCTCAAGTTCTTTAATTCAGGGAATTCATTATTACAAAGACAAGACACCTGAAGACGCAATCGGTTTAATGCATTGGGAAATCGGAGGATACAAGCCGAGCGACATCGAGGTTGTTGCAGCTTTTGATATCGACATGAGGAAAGTAGGGAAGGACGTCAGTGAAGCCATATTTGCGCCTCCCAATTGTACGACGGTTTTCTGCCACGACATTCCAAAATCTGAAATCAGGGTCCGCATGGGAAGGGTTTTGGACGGGTTCTCCGAGCATATGCAAGACTACGATGAGAAGCGTACATTTGTCCCCGCCCATGAATCTGAAGCCACACGAGAAGATATCGCAAAAGCGCTCAGGGAATCCGGGGCGCAAATCCTACTCAACTATATGCCTGTGGGTTCGGAGGAGGCTACGCAATTCTACGCAGGCTGCGCCCTGGATGCGGGCGTCGCTTTTATCAACAATATGCCGGTTTTTATCGCAAGTAGCCCGGTATGGGCAAAACGATTTGCCGCAAAAAACCTTCCACTTATCGGAGATGATATCAAATCACAGTTAGGCGCAACGATTACCCATAGAATTCTGACGGATTTGTTTAAAAAGCGTGGGGTCAAACTCGAACGGACTTATCAGCTCAACACAGGCGGAAACACCGATTTTCTCAATATGCTCAATCAAAAACGCCTTGTATCGAAGAAGAAATCCAAAACCGAGGCGGTCCAGTCCGTCACGGCGCGCCGCCTTGAAAATGAGAACATCCATATAGGCCCGAGCGATTATATCGCATGGCAAAAGGACAACAAGGTTTGTTTCATACGAATGGAGGGTAAGCTATTTGGCGATGTGCCGATGAATTTGGAGCTTCGGCTCTCAGTGGAAGACTCTCCCAACTCGGCGGGTGTTGCCATAGATTCAATTCGATGTGCAAAGCTGGCGCTCGACCGTGGCCAGGGCGGGGTTTTGGAAGGCCCCTCCGCCTATTTCTGTAAACATCCACCACGCCAGTTCACGGATGATGAGGCGTTTCATATGATTGAGGAATTCATATCAATGAAAAGCGTGGATGATAGGTCTGATTATCAAGAAGAGGAGCAGGCTACCGCAAAAAGATACTAACCTAGCCCTGCCTTCTTTAAAGCCCCAACCACACGTTCAACCAAGGCTTGATCCCTGAAGAATACCCTTCGCCTCAGACGCTCCAGCGTATAATACGGGCTTAGCCTGAGGATTTCCTCCACCGATTCATGGGCCTCCTTCGTCTTACCCATCTCGCTATAAATGACGGCCAAATGAAGATGCGGAGTGTTACCAGGGCATGAATCTTGCTTTTGCTATTGTCAAAGGATTTCAATAATTTACTGAAACCAAACGGCAGTGTTTCGAATAACAAAATGTAAACCCACGGAGTTTTGATACATGTACGGTCTTCCGGAAGGCTATAGGGCGAATCCCATCTGCAGGATGGATCATGAAGAGAGAGACGCTTCCCTATGGCAAGTAGGGGTGTATCGATTTGTGCAGCAATTGATGGAGCGTTTCGGCCTCACCAGTTTACTCGACATTGGGTGCGGCGTTCCGGAAAAACTAGAGAAATATATCCTGCCTGTTACGAGTAATATAACAGGGTTGGATCTTCCCCATACGATTGAAGCCATAAGGGATCGATATTCTTTCGGCCAATGGGAAACATTTGATCTCGATGGCCCGATCAGAAGGCTCGAGGCGCAATTCGACATTATACTCGCATCCGACGTCATAGAACATCTTGAGAATCCTGATAACCTCCTCGATTTCATCAAGGTTCAGAGTAACGATCAGACGTTTATTATCCTGTCGACACCGGACAGAGACACCCTGGGGGTTTCGATGCTAGGCCCCCCGGTGAACCTGTATCATGTCAGGGAATGGAATAAGGTCGAGTTTGTGAGTTACCTCGAAAGCAGGGGTTTCAGCGTCATAAAATCATTCCTCGCTCAGGAACCCGCCGACTATAAATGCAATATCTGCGTCTGTAATTATTCAGATAATTAGCATTCAATCAGCTTCCCCAAGAAATATCCAAGCGTAATCCTTAGGGCAATGTAGAAAAAGGGCATGCCTATTTTTTCCCGATGTTTAGATCTCGGAAAAATAGGCATGCCCCCTTTTTTTGAATTAAAGTCTCAGAGTTCTTCTTGGCCACAGATATGCCAGGAGAAGAGCAGCAACGAGTTAGAATAGGCAAATATTCTCTTCGGATAATTGTTGACGGATAAGAGCGGTTGTTATATCTATAATACAAATACTAATGTGGAGGTATTCAAAATGCAAAGCTTTGATCTGGCCGTCAAGGGCGGAGATGTACCAATCCCCAACTTTGGTGTGATTAGGGGGGCAGATACCGGATACCGAGTGCTTTATGGCTTGAGAAAGAAAGCAGCCGAAAACCAATGAGGGGGGAAGTAAGATGCTCCGAGACAATGCCATTCCACTCTATTATCAAATTGAGACCATTCTCCGACGAAAAATCCTTTCCGGTGAATACCAGCCAGTATCTCCTTTACCAAGCGAAGGTACTTTGGCGGAGGAATACGAGGTAAGCCGCATTACGATTCGGCAGGCCTTGTCTCTATTGGAGAAGGATGGCCTGGTCGTTCGCCAAAGGGGAAAGGGCACATTTGTTTCAGATAAAGTGGAACAAATAGAACCCCCTAAACTGAGCGGCACCATCGAAGATCTCATTCTCATGGGCATACACACGACCACGAAGTTGCTCGATATGTCCATGGTTGAGGCGCCAGAGACCATAAGGGAACGGCTTAAGGTGGCGCCGGGGAGTCAGGTTTTGCGTATCGAAAAAATTAGATTGGTCGATGAAAGCTCTTTTTCCCATGTGTTGAATTATCTTCCCCCTGAAATCGGCAAAAAGATTCAGGCGGAAGATCTCCGCGTAAAACCCCTTTTGATGATCCTCGAGGAAAAGTTGGGCATAAGTGTTGCCGGGGCGGAACAAACCTTGGAAGCCACGATCGCCGATGCTCAGGTCGCTGCCCTCCTGGACATCAGGGTCGGCGAACCTTTGCTAAAGGAAGAGCGCACCGTCTTTGATACGGATGACAATCCTGTTGAATATGTCTCGAGTTTGTATCGAGCGGACAAGTATTCTTTCAATATAAAGCTTCAAAGAAATAGATCGAAGGACTCTGTTGGATGGCGAACAATATGATCTATATACCGTATTTCTCACCTAACGTCTGATAATGGGGCGGGAACTCGGGCTGGAAGTTCTGGTAATGGGGTATGGGGTAACGCGCACCGGCCCTCTTGCCGGATTCTTTAAGACCGAGAATAAGGTTCTCCAGAAAGGAGTATGGGAAGGCAAAAATCATCTCATCATCGGCGGTCATAGAAAAAATTCTATCTCCAGGCCCAGGCACAACAACTCTGGGTTTGCCGGTTTTCAAGGGGCGTATGAGATATTCCGGACACTCAACCTTGCCGCCGAAAAGACCTTGAATCCGCTCATCAGTCTCATAGGTGGCTGCCTGGATGATACGGGATATTTGTGCCGGATTTCCGTAGAGTGCAATCGTATCCGGCTCCATCAATGATTTGTTAAGAGGAGAGATTAAGAGGGCATCATATTCACTGGTTTCAAGAAAACACATCTGTTCCACTTCCTTTGTGGCCTTTTCGATGTTGATTTTGTATGAGGATTCCAAAAAAGAATGGGCCATCTCTTTACGGGTCTCTTCAGAGTTCGTGAATCCAAAGGCCAGAGACGCCAACACACAGACCACATCCTCCCCTGCAATTCCCATCACCCAGCCATAGTTCCTCGCCAGGGTCATGGCTTGGCAGATCGTTATTTTCTTTTTCAAAAAAAGCGATGGTCTTCGGGCCTTTTCAGGCAAGTCATTTTGATCTTTCAAGAACTTAACGCCCACCGGAAAGGTCTTCAGTCTCAGGTTGTTGTAGATGAATTGAGATTTCTCAGCCAACCGCGAATTTTCCATCCAAATTCCTCCTGTTTTTTCAAAAAAATCCCTTTGAATGATAGCCGATTTGCATAAGTGAA
Source organism: uncultured Desulfobacteraceae bacterium (assembly GCA_964459445.1). Lineage (GTDB taxonomy): Bacteria > Desulfobacterota > DSM-4660 > Desulfatiglandales > HGW-15 > CAYWMP01. Next base: position 29,621 of record CAYWMP010000030.1, on the reverse strand, counting down.
TATCTTCAAGGGGTTTTAGGGCTGGATTATCTCTTTGTCAAGAACCTCTCGAATAGTGTTTGCCAATTCATTCGTGATGATTGGTTTCATGATAAATGCTTTAATCCCCATCATTTTTGCCTTGGCCTCATCAATGGTATCACTGAACCCGGTGCAGAGGATGACCGGCATATCGGGGCGGATCTTCATGATTTCCTTTGCCAGATTCGCACCGGTCATATTGGGCATGGTCATGTCTGTTATTACAAGATCGAACTTGTCCGGGTTATGCCTAAAGGCCTCCAATGCTTCGATACTGCTTGTTCTTGTCGTGATTTCATATCCGAGACGTTCCAGCATGGCTCGGCCGGCCTCAACCATGGCCTTTTCGTCATCGATGAACAGGATGCTCTCATGCCCGGTAGGAATAGGCTTCTTTGGTTCGGTCTTGGGTTTTGATACAGCCTCAAGCCTTGGAAATAACGCATGAAAAATGGTGCCTTTTCCGACTTCGCTTTCAACGGCAATGGCCCCCTCATAACCCGTCACAATGCCGTGAACAATCGCCAATCCCATTCCTGTCCCTTGGCCCTTTTCTTTGGTGGTAAAGTAGGGTTCAAAAATACGCTCTATATTCTCCGGCTCAATTCCCGGACCTGTGTCCTTCACACTGAGCTTAACGTAAAGTCCTGGTTTCAGATCATGATATTTTGTGGCAATCTCCTCATCTACATCAATATCCGAAAGTGTTACCGCTAAAATCCCCCCGGTTTCCTGCATGGCATGAGCCGCATTGGTGCAGAGATTCATCATAACTTGATGGATCTGTGTGGGATCGGCCAAAACAGTACTTAATTGACTTTCAATTCCTTTTCGAATCTCAATGGTGGTAGGCAAAGAAGATCTGAGCAGATTAAGGGCTTCTTTTATGATGAGGCTGATCTTTAAAGGCTTCGGGTCTACTTCGGTTTGCCGGCTGAACGTAAGGATTTGTTTGACCAAATCTTTGGCGCGATCCCCGGCCTTCATGGCTTCCTCAATATGAAATCGCTGAGGACTTTCATCGGGCAAGTCCATCATGGCCATTTCGGCATTTAGCATCAAAACCATGAGGATGTTATTGAAGTCATGGGCAATGCCACCTGCCAATGTCCCGATCGCTTCCATTTTCTGGGCCTGGCGAAGCTCCCTCTCAAGTCTTTTGCGATCGGTAATGTCATTGCCAATACTGAGGATCTCAACAATATTCTCATTTTCGTCGTAAGTGCCTTTGTTCGTCCATGCCACCCACACCCTATCGCCATTTTTGCGTACGTTTTCATTTTCGTTGGTTGCATATCGGTCCGGATGCCGCAAAATGTCTTGAATCATCGCAGATAGATCGCGTCCCGCAGAATCAGTTTCAGGAACTATGGTGCCGACCAGGTTCTTTCCGAGTATCTCGTCTCCTTCATATCCGAAAAAGCTCTGGGCAAACTCATTGAAAAAGAGGATATTGCCGTCCGTGTCCATTCGAAAAATAATGCTGTTGGCAGTTTGTACGAGTTCCCTATATTTTGTTTCACTATCCCTGAGTGCTTCCTCCGTGCGCTTGCGGTCCGTAATGTCTTCCCCTGAACTCACGGTACCCTTTATGTTGCCTTGTTCATCCCTCAAAACTGCGTTGTGCCACGCTATTATTCGTTGCTCTTTGTTTTTTGTAAGAACCGCATTTTCAAAATACTCTATGGGATCGATGTTTCCAGCTATCAACTCATAAAAGCCCGCCCTTGTTTCCTCCCTATCAATGCCTGGAATAAAACTATCGAACCAGTTCTTGCCGATGATCTCTTCTTCTCCGTATTCTAATATCTCACAACCCTTTTTGTTTATAAGGGCCACGCTTTGATCAGCATGAAGGACCACAAACATCACCCCTGCTATATCCAAATATTGCTGTGCCTTATCTCGCTCTTCTCGCAGCGCTTCTTCCGCCTTTTTTCGATCAGTGATGTCAAGCGCCGTAAAAGTCACGCCTTCAGATAGATCGTCTGGGTTTATTGGTGTCGAACTCAACAGGACATCAATGATCTCACCATCCTTACGTTTGAACTTGGTTTCTATATGACCTGTTCCATATTTCCCGATGTCTGTATATTTATTTCTGCCGACTCTTTCATACTCTTCATCAGACGGATAAATGACTCTTGCGCTTTTTCCTATAAGCTCCTCTTTCGAGAAACCCGTCATTTCACATATTCTGTCGTTGACAGTATGGAATATTCGATCAATCACGACCCCAATCCCTATTGGCGCCACACGGATAATGCTCTCCAGTCTGGCTTCACTATTTTTTTGTGCTATCTCTGCTTTTTTGTGCTCAGCGATTTCCAGATAAAGTTCCTTCGTTCTTTGATCAACCTGTCTTCTGAGTGACCAGGTCCACAGAACGACGCCCAGAAGCAAAGCCAAAAGGGGTACCATTACGAATACCGTGTAACGGAGTGTCTGTTTTTGAGGTGATGTTTCCTGTTTTAAGATGCCGAACCATTTGTCGTATATCTCGTCATACTTGCCGGTCTCCTTGAGGACAAAGAGCCCCTCGTTGAGTCTGGCAAGCAGAACGGAATCTCCTTCTTTAACGGCAAAACAGAACTTTTGGGGATTAAGCGGCTCCCCAATGGCTTTGATGTTTTCGATGCCATGTTTTTTCATCAGGTAAAGGCCTTGCAGCCGCACCAGGAGTGCGCAGTCGTGTTGGCCCGATGCCAAAAGACTCAAAGCCGTGGCAGTGTCCTTGGTGGATACGATTTTTCCTGCGATCCCCTTTTCTTTCAAATAGTCATGGGAAATCGCTCCCCGCATCACGATGATCTCCTTGCCATCCAGATCGGCTAGTGATTTTATATCCGAATCTTTTCGAACAAATATGCTGTATTTAACAATGATATGAGGGACTGAGAAATCCACGAGTTTGTCCCGCTCTTTGGAATGATACATGGCGGTAATGACGTCTATTTTTCTGGACTCCAACTCCTTCCTTATTTTTGACCATTCCTCAAGCTCTATATTCACTTTCAAGCCGGCGACGTCAGCCACGGCCTGAAACAGCTCATTATTAAATCCATCGATATCTCCCTCTTCGTTTAAATAACTATAGGGTACGTAAGTATCAGAGCCTTTGGCGAAAATTGTCTGGGGGATCAATAATTGATCATCCGCGAAACAGGGATATTCACCGGGGAATGACGTGAAAGCCACGAACAATAACAGACAGATTGACAGCCCTCGAGATAATGTATTCTTGACACTAACGGCTCTTGCAGAAAGGCACTTCATGTTGTCAGCCCTCCGTTCTCCGGTCACTCTACTCATTTAAAGGAATCGATTGATTGCTCCCAGAAAAAGAAAAGCCCGCACCAGTGTTGTGAGTTAGACACTTGTGCGGGCTTTGTTTTGATTCCAAAACCATATTCCCTCCTCATGTAGCAAGGGTGGGGATAAATGAATTTCTACGGTTTTAATCTACCAAGGTAACCGTTATTCTTCAATAATATCGGAGGATTGTAAAGGGTTCATTGACATGAGACAAATGCAAATCGGCGGTTGTACCCTAATGATGATGGTTTAGGCAGCCATCTCGCTCTTCTAAATTTTAACCATGCCATGCGGGATTAATGCCCGCGCGAGGAAGAATGGCATACAAAAACGGCCTTTGGAATTGAACTTACCTGTCAAAATAAATACTTTTGGAGGATACGGAGAGGGGGATTCCCATAACGAAATCCCAGTCCACCCATTTGAGATTCCTTGCCGCTACCCCGATTCTATACATAATCCGGTTGTCCACATTAAGCATACAGGCGGTCTTGACGGCAGAACCGAGCGCAATTCCCATATCAAGCATCCTGTACGCGCACGCAGGTCCCCGGAATTCCCCATCCACAGCCTTTTGTTTCAAAAGCGCTTTGCATGTCTTGAACCCACAGGCCCCGCAGTTCAGACCCAATGGCGCCGCTTTTTTGTAACCGATCAAAACCACGGCCCCTGAGTTTTGAACATTCATACCATCGCGGTCGAAGTCCCCCTTCTTGAGTTTTTTGCCAAAGGATACCATTTGTTTACCGAGCTTCTTCAGGTCCGTGCTTTTATTAATAATCTTCACCTTCACGTAGTCTTCGCCTTTTGCTTTCGGTGCTGTGATTGCAGATATAGCCATGAGTTCAGCAACGACGTCGATTCCTTTCATTCCTTGCCTCCTTTGCCAAGTAGATTGTGATTTGATGTCTTTGATCAGTCAGTCACCTATAACAATATTAGATACAATCCTCAAGCCTTACAGGAACAGGGCGTTCACGCCCATTTCAAGACCGTTGGCCACGGACCAGCACTTTCACGAAAGTGCTGGGTCTGTGGCAAATATAGGTGATTGACAATCCGCATTATGTTCGCATATTTCAAAGTAAGGCACTAAATCAAAGGAGGGGAAAGTATGAGTGAACCTGTGATGCTTGAGATATTTTCGGATTACGTCTGACCCTGGTGCTATTTCATCACCGGGCGTGTTGACCGATTGCGCGAGAATTTTGAAATAGATGTCAAATGGACTGCTTTTCCTCTGCATCCTGAGACTCCTGAAGATGGACAGACTCTTGAAGAGATGTTTGCGGGCCGGAACGTGAATATTGACGAAATAATGGCGCGCCTTAAACGCGTTGCGGATGAAGAGGGGCTGCCTTTAACGAATCGTGATATGACCTATAATAGCCGTTTGGCGCAGGAGTTGGGAAAATGGGCTGAGTCTAAGGATAAGGGTGACGATTTCCACAACGCCGCATTTCGAGCCTATTTCGCGGAAGGCAAAAACATCGCTAAAAAACCGGTCCTTATGGAAATGGCCGAACTGGTAGGGCTACCCCCTGAAGAAACAGGAGAGGTGCTTGAGACAAGAACCTTCAAGGAGGCCGTGGATTTGGATTGGGAGCGTTCTCGCAGTATTGGTGTAACGGCGGTTCCCACGTTCGTGATCGACTATCAGGCGGTCGTTGGGGCACAATCCTACGAAACCCTAGAGAAGTTTATGGTGAAATACAATGTGAAGCGACGCAATTCATAGCCAACTCAGATTGGCACGATAAATTATCCCCCTAGCCAATCCTCTTCCTCCCCAGGCATGGGCTCAAAAGGTTGAGCCCAACCTTTCCTAAATAGAAAGCCAAACAATAAACTCACCCGGCAAAAACAAGTAAATCAGATCCCAAATCGTGCGGTAAATCCTCGATCCAGAAAAAGTTCTAGTCAGTCAACAATTGAAAGACCAGGGGATTTGTGATTAGATCAGAAATATAAGGGGATTTTTATAGATTACACGCAAGAGGTGAAAAATGGACTTTACCACGTCGGCAACACTGGGACGGACTGGGCTAAAGGTCGGAAAACTCGGCGTTGCAGCCAGTTTTGGTGCACCTACAGAGGCATTTGAAGAGGCCTTTGAAAAAGGCTGTAACTACTTCTATTGGGGTTCGAAGCGCACAAAAGCCATGGGCGATGCCATCAAGAACATCTGTGGTAAAGGAAGGCGCGAAGATCTTATCGTCCTCATACAAAGCTATTCCCGATCCGCGATACTTATGGATCTCTTCCTGAAAAGGGCACTGAAAGCTGCAAAGCTGGACTATGCCGATGTTATGCTCCTGGGCTGGCACAACAAAGCACCCTCCCAAAGACTCCTGGACAAGGCCCTGGCGCTTAAAGAAAAAGGGCTCTGCCGTTTTGTCGCGATGTCGGGACACAAGCGCACGCTCTTCCCAAAGCTTGCAGAGATCGGTGTATTCGATCTTTTCCACATTCGTTACAACGCGGCCCATCGGGGTGCTGAAAAGGAAACTTTTCCCTATCTTAAGGGGGATGGGAGGCCGGGAATCGTAACCTACACCGCCACACGTTGGGGACAGCTCCTGAATGCCAAAAAAATGCCGTCAGGTGAATCGCCCCTTTCCGCTACGGATTGCTATCGTTTCGTATTGACCAATCCGGCTGTCGATGTCTGCATTTGCGGCCCGAAAGACACAGCCCAGATGAAGGAGGCCTTGAGAACGCTTGAACTCGGTCCTCTCAATGATGATGAGCTGGAACGCATCCGAAAAATAGGCGACTATGTCCATGACCACGCAGGAAAGTTCTTCTAAAACATATTACCACCATGTCCATTGGTGGTTCTGATTCGAAAAATGGCTTCCTTGACCCATGAAAACAATATAGAATGTTTAAAGAAATTCTTACGAAAGAGAGGAATATTATGGCAGTAGCTCATACCAGTCACGTCCGTATCGAGAAGCATGAAGGACCGCACAGGACGGCTCACATCGAAAGTTTCACGGAGCCGATCAACTTTGGAATCCACGGCGGGATCAAGAATTTCTACCAGAATAAATACGGTAAAGAGATCCCCGGTCCGGAGTATCCAGCGACCCTTGATCATATTATCGCCGGGGTAGCAGGGTGACTGACCGGCACCCTGGGTACCGCGCTGGATGCGCGGGGAATCAAATCCGCAGAAAATCTGGTTTCAGAAGTGGAAGGGGATATCGAAGATGTGAACGGCATCTTGAGGATCACCAAAATCCGTCTTAAGTACCGTTTCAACGTTCCATCAGGATTAATGGAAAAGGCAGAAAGGGCGTTATCCGTCTATGCAGACAATTGTCCAGCTTACCAGTCAGTCAAAGAGTGCATCGAGTGCTCCTGGCAAGCGGACATGGAAGAGGGTTGATAAGAGCAAGGAGCCATAGGACATGAAGAGGATAGTGTTATTCTGCTTGGTCACCTTTGTAATGGGTGTGCAACTCGCACCGATTGCGGTATCGGCCGGCAGCGAAGAAATCGATAAGGTTCAGGAAGCCACGGCCGTCTTGAGGGAAATTATGGCCATTCCTGAAAAGAGCATCCCACCTTCCTTATTGAAAAAGGCTTACGGTGTGGCCGTGATTCCCCACGTGATAAAAGCGGGATTTGTGGTGGGAGGCCGGTACGGAAAAGGCATTGTGGTGGTTCAGAAAGAGAAGGGGAAGTGGAGTCCCCCTTCATTTCTGAGCCTGGCGGGCGGCAGCGTTGGGTGGCAGATCGGGGTTCAGTCTACCGATGTGATCCTGGTATTCAAGAACAGGAAAAGCATTGACAAAATAGCCTCAGGCAAGGTGACCCTGGGTGCAGACGCGAGTATTGCCGCAGGCCCGGTCGGTCGAACCGTATCAGCCGGCACGGACATAGAATTGAAATCGGAGATCTATTCCTATTCTCGTAGCCGGGGTCTGTTTGCCGGAGTGGCCCTGGAAGGGGCCGTCTTGAATATGGATTACGATGCAAACAGGGCATTCTACGGAAAAAGTACGTCGCCCTATGCGATTTTCGGAGGGGAGGATATCAAGGTTCCCGCTTCGGCCAAGAAATTCATAAAGGTTTTGGCGGGCTATTCAAAATAGGACAATCATAAGGGTGCACATCTATTTTTAGCACAGACCTGTAGAATTAAATTCTACTTTTTGGAAATAAGTTGAAATAGGTTTTTGATGAAATCAGCGAAAAATAGATGGGACCCTTTTTTTCAATCTAGACGGCCGGCAAATTAATAGGGGAGATATTCATATGAAAGACCAATTCCATGGCGTATTTAGTTTGATTCTCATCATTGCTGCAATTGTGATAGGGCTTTTTCATGTTTTTGGTGAATCAAATCTTATGGGGATTGGGTATCTGGCAATCGTTCTCATCTCAACAGCTATTATTCTTTACGCCTTTTGTGCCAAGTGCGTGTGTCGGGACGATTCCTGCCGGCATGTCTTCCCTGGAAAACTGACAAGACTCTTCCCATCAAGGCAACAGGGCCCCTATCACTTTGGCGATCTTTTCTGGACGGTGTTGGCCCTGGCAGCCCTTTTTCTCTTCCCACAGCCCTGGCTTTGGAATGACAAGGGGCTTTTGATCGCGTTTTGGGCTATCGCGATCGTAGCCATTATCGAAATCCAGTTTTTTGTCTGCACCGGTTGCGGCAACAAAGGATGTCCTATTCAGCGGTTAAGGGGGTAATAGAGCGCCAGGGCTCAGATATATCTCAACTAATCCGGTGCTAGGGGAAGGCCCCAAATCCTGTCATGGTGCGATTAATGCATCCCTGCCGGCTGATAAAAATCCTCACCAAATCTAAACGCTTGCAGCTCATGATCCCCAATTCATAGAAAAACAGGCGGAAATTATTGGGGAATCAAGCTTGGTGAGAAACCCGCGGGTGTTGTCTTCCAAAGATATTCATGATAAAAATCATAGGAAATCTTAATTAGAGTGCCCATAATTGGCCTCTGCCAAGTTTCTTATAAATCAATAAAGCAGGGACGCCCTTGAACCAATTCTCAAAAATCCGCAACACCCTTAGCTTCAGGTTAATCTTCTGGGTCGGCCTGATCCTACTCATCTCTATCTTTATTTGGGCCTATTTCAACATCAACATACAGCGGAACCGGGCCATCAGTGGCATATTGGCGGAAGCGGATAGGCTGGGGAACACCATCAAAATGGGCGCCCATTATGCCATGATGCTGAATGCCAGAGACGATCTCACCCAGATCATAAAGAATATCGGTCGCCAGGAAGAGATTGAGAATGTCCGGATCTACAATAAGCTCGGTCAAATTGCCTTCTCGAACAGGACCAAAGAGCTCGGTCAAATCACCAATATTAAGGCGGAAGCCTGCCATATTTGTCACAAAACAGACCCTCCAACAGAGTCCCTCAATATTCATGGACGAAAAAGAATGATCGATTCAACAACGGGCCAGCGATTTCTTGGGATTATTAGCCCCATATACAATGAGCCGGGTTGTTCTGCCGGATCCTGTCACGTGCATCCTGAAGACAAGAAGGTCTTAGGACTTCTCGATGTGGTCATCTCCTTAAAGGAAACCGACAGAGAAATTCGCAGTTATCAGAGGGGGATTATCGGCTTAGCGGCTCTCATTTTTGTCGGCGCATCGGCCATCATCGGGCTGTTCCTTTTGAGGTTCGTCAATCGCCCCATACGCAAATTGATCGATGGAACAAGACACATCGGCAATGGTGAATACGACTATGCGGTTCAGATTGACAGGGATGATGAAATGGGTCATTTGGCCCGGGCCATAAACAAGATGGGCAAAGAGATCAGCGAAAAACAGGAAGAGCTAAATAAGAAGAAGGAGGATTATCGGACAATCTTTGAGTATGCACCCTGCTACATTACTGTCCAGGACCGAAACTACAAACTGATACGGTATAATCAGGAATTTGCCGAATCCTTCGATCCCGAACCCGGGGATTTCTGCTATCAAGCCTATAAGGGTCGAAATGAAAGATGCAAAATTTGCCCGGTATCGAAAACCTTTGAAGATGGACAATCCCATTATAGTGAAGAGGCAGGTATCAATAAGGATGGAACCCAGTCGTTTTGGGTGGTGAGGACAGCGCCGATCAAAGACGAAGGAGGGAAAGTTGTCGCCGCTATGGAACTCTGCCTTGATATTACGGACATGAAGCGATTGGAAAGAGAGGTCCAGGAATCCGAGAAAAAATACCATACGATCTTTAATAACATTCCCAATCCTGTATTTGTCCTGGATGTAAAGAGCCTCGATATCATTGATTGCAATGACAGTGTTGTGGACACCTACGGATTCTCAAGAAATTCTCTCGTTTTCAGTTCCTTTTTGGATCTCTTTGAGGAAAAGGAACGAGATCGGTATGCCGAGGAATTAAGGGCCAGAAATTTCATCAATCAGGTTAGACAGAAAAGGCTCGATGGTGAGACGATTTATGTCAACATTCGCGTGTCTCCGTCCGAGTATTTGGGTCGCCAGGTCCTCCTGGTTACCACGAGCGACATCACCAAAAGACTCATGACAGAACAGCAGTTGATTCAAGCCAGCAAGATGGCTACGCTTGGAGAGATGGCAACAGGTGTGGCACATGAGCTGAATCAGCCCCTATCCGTGATTAAGACTGCCGGTAGTTTCATCAAAAGGAAGGTGAATAAGGGCGAAGCCATAAAGGAAAACATCCTCAAGACGATGGCTGAGGAAATTGATGGTCATGTTGATCGAGCTTCTAAGATCATCAGCCACATGAGGGAATTTGGCCGTAAATCGGAAGTCAAGAAAGAACCGGTCCAAGTGAATGCGGCGTTACACAGGGCCTACGATATCTTTAGCCAGCAATTGAAACTTAGGGAAATAGAGGTCGTTTGGGATTTGGGAAATGATCTCCCCCCAATATTGGCCGACGCCAATCGATTGGAACAGGTTTTCATCAATTTGCTCATTAATGCAAGAGATGCTATTGAGGAGCATTGCAAGCAGAATGGACAAAGAGGCAAGAACGAAAAAATATTTCTCAAGACAAGCTCCCAAAACGGCATGGTCGTCGTCGAGGTCAAGGATACGGGAGGCGGCATTCCTCGATCCGTTTTAGACAAGATCTTCGAACCGTTCTTTACAACAAAGGAAGTGGGCAAAGGCACCGGCCTGGGGCTTTCCATAAGCTATGGCATTGTACAAGATTATAACGGCACCATTAAGGCGGAGACAGAAGAAGGTGTTGGGTCTAGTTTCATTATCCGATTTCCCGTAATGAGAGACAATTAATGGCGCATAAGATACTCCTAGTGGACGATGAAGAGGGAATCCGCAGGGTTCTGGGCATATCTTTAGCCGATAGCGGGTACCAGGTTTTTGCGGCAGAGAGCGGTGAAAAGGCCCTTGAAATCTTCCGCAAAGCTCAGCCACCCATTATTCTCACGGACATCAAAATGCCCGGTATGGATGGTATCGAGCTCCTTCAGCAAATCAAATCGGAAAGCCCGGATACAGAGGTCATCATGATTACGGGACATGGTGATATTGATTTGGCAATTCAGAGCCTCAAATTCGATGCAACAGATTTCATTACAAAACCCATAAACGATGATGCCCTTGAGATCGCCATCAAAAGGGCTACTGAGAAGATTGCACTCAAGATGCAACTTCGAGAGTATACGGAGAACCTGGAACAACTCGTTGAGCAAAAAACCAAGGAATTGTTAGAGGCCGAAAGGCTTGCCGCCGTGGGTCAAACCGTCGCCGGCCTTGCCCATGCCATCAAAAACATCACTGCGGGACTCACAGGAGGTATGTTTGTCCTTGAGAAAGGCATTGAGCTGGACAATAATAAATACCTTCACCAAGGCTGGGACATGGTTAAAGGCAATGTGAAAAAAATAAAGCACGTTGCCCTGGATCTATTGAACTATGCCAAAGAGAGGGAGCCTGACTACAAGGTCTGCGATCCAAATGCCCCGGCTCGAGAGGTTTATGAACTGATGTTGCCGCGGGCTCGCGATTATGGCGTTGATCTACGTTTGGAATTGGACTCTGATTTTCCTGAAGTGTTGCTTGATCCCGAGGGTATACATAGGTGCCTCTTGAACATGACAACGAATGCTTTAGATGCTTGTGCCGGTGTAGGATGTTCCCTTGGGGGTGGCAAGGTCACCATCAGGTCCCGCAAATCCGAAAACTGGGCTGTTGAATATCAGGTGGAAGACAATGGTTGCGGTATGGATGATGTCATCAGGACCAAGGTCTTTCAAAGCTTTTTCAGCACAAAGGGGAGTCGCGGCACCGGGCTGGGTCTTATGATTTCAAAGAAGATCATAGACGAGCATGGAGGCGCCATTGAATTGAAGACGGAAGAAAATAAGGGCTCAACGTTTGTTATTGGACTCCCTGCCCCGGATAAGCAAGAGAAGCCAAAAACGAGTTAAAGTCAATGAATTGCTTCGCTTAATCCGTCTTCCCGGTTCAAGGTTCAATGTTAACTGATGAATACCAAACGGCAAAACAACCTTGAACGCTGAACTTAACAACCAGAATTTTTTCATCCCTGTAAAGAGATTGCTGAGGCACTGTTTTCTTGAAAGAGGCTAAAATGCTGAGGTATGCATAAACGTATATTGGCAAGATAGTAAAGGAGTCGTTTAGATCTAACCCCATAGAGAGGAGTTGACCATGATAGAATACAACAACATCCTGTTTTGTACCGACTTTTCTGAAGATGCAAATATCGCCCTTATTCATGCCCTCGATCTAGCAAAAAAGTATAATGGGAAGTTGCATATCCTTCATGTCCCGCATTCCTCCTATAAGTATATGAGACATGTCGTCGACGAGCATGTTCCCGAAGGATCCCCCGGTGGAGAGACCTTTTTTGATGAAAAGGTCATAAAGAAGGCTGAGGAGACCTTGAAAAAGGAATATGATAAGAGGCTTGGCGATTTTAAGAATTATGAATTCATCGTAAAAGAGGGCGCCCCGGATGTGGAGATTATTCGTTATGCAAAAAAGAATGAAATAGATGTCATCGTCATGGGCGCCCTGGGAAAATCTGAGCTTGATCGGATTGAACATGGAAGCACAGTGGCAAATGTTTCAAAATATGCCCACTGCCACGTGGTTGCGATCAGAAACCCGGCCAAACGTTTTACCTTGCCTGGGCAGATGTATTGATTCAGAGGGAGCCATAGTAGCCGCAGCCCCTCAAAAGAATAACCTGGAACCGATGCATTGCATCCGCTTTCTTGAGAAAATCGGCAGGAGAAATTGAAAAATGGCCAAAAGAGTACTTGTTGTTGATGATGAACTGGATATGAGAACCTTTATAACGACCCTCCTCGAAACAAACGGCTTCAAACCGCTCTCGGCTGTGGATGGTGCAGAGGGCCTTGAAATAGCTCGTCAGAAAAAACCATCCCTTATCATACTTGATGTCATGATGCCGAAGGAAAGTGGGATTACCATGTATCGTGAACTCAAAACCGATCCCGTGCTCAAGGATATTCCGGTGATCATGTTATCGGCGCTTTCACGAAAGACCTTTTACCATTCACAGAGGGTCCTGGACGAATACAAGGGTGAAAAGATTCCTGAACCGTCAGCATATATCGAGAAGCCGCCGGAGCCTGAAGAACTCTTGGAGGCTATAGATAAAAGCCTGAAATAGCCTCGAGCGACAAACCTGCTGCGAACACCCTCTCAACGTGTTAAAGACATGCCCTGCTTTGAGCGATTCAATACGCCATCACTCCGAAAAACACAAAGAAATCATCAGCTCCGGTTGGCGGAGCTTCACTTTCTCAGTTACATATCTAAAAAAAAACGTATGCGGAATGGGCCAGGAAACTGAAACAAAGGATAAACTCATCTTCTA
>CAYWMP010000030.1:0-16297 GCA_964459445.1 uncultured Desulfobacteraceae bacterium | reverse complement strand
CTGGACAATCTGGATGTCGCAGTATTTACGGTTACGCGCGGGGGGCTTATCACGTTTTTCAACAACGAGGCGGAGGGACTTACAGGCTACGATAGAAAAGAAATTCTGGGAAAGCCCTGCTCTACTATTTTCGGTGGTGAAGATACCAAAGACGTAACTTTGCTGAAGCATTCCGTGGCAGACGGCAAACCGAGATCCGGGAGTAGGGGTTTATTGATATCAAAAGACGGGCGGCGCATTCCCATCCGGGGCAACTACATGGCGTTGCGCAACGAGCAAGATCGCATCGTCGGCGGATTGGCTACAATCCAGGATCTTTCCCTGATTTACCAGCTAAACCGTGCTATCAGTAGCCGCTACACATTTGCGGATATGGTCGGCAAGGACCCGTCCATGCAAAAAATCTTTGAAATTGTGCCGGTGGTGGCATCAAGTGAAGCAACGATTCTCATTGAGGGGCCCACAGGCACCGGCAAGGATCTGTTGGCAAAGGTGATACACAACGCCAGCAACCGCGCCAAAAAACCGATGGTCAAGGTGAATTGTGCGGCATTGCCCGACAATCTCCTTGAGTCCGAGATGTTCGGATATGTGAAGGGCGCATTTACCGGAGCGGACCGCGATAAACCGGGGCGATTTCAAGAAGCGGACGGAGGCACGATCTTCCTGGATGAAATAGGAGACCTCCCCCTTTCACTTCAGGCAAAACTGCTCCGGGTTTTGGAAGACAAGGAATTTTATCCCCTCGGCAGCCGCAGAACAACGAAAGTGGATGTACGCATCGTAGCCGCCACGAATCGGGGGTTGGAACGTCTTGTTTCTGAAAGGCGATTTAGGGAGGATCTATTCTATCGGCTGAATGTCATTCGTTTGGACTTGCCCGCACTAAAGCACAGGAAATCCGATCTTCCGCTTCTCATCGAACATATTCTGAAACGTCTCAGGGTGACCAAGAGATCCCCGGTGCAAAGAATTTCTCATGATGCCATGGAGGTGCTGCTCAATCATGATTACCCTGGAAACGTCAGGGAGCTTGAGAACATCCTCGAACATGCCTTAATCATCTGCCAGGATGATGTCATAGAGCGGAGGCATCTGCCGCTTTCACTCCATAATGGAGTTCCCCGCCCCTATGCTTCCGAACAACCTTTTGAGGGCGCGGATACCTTTGAAAAAGTAGATGAAAAACACAGGATTATTGACGTGTTGAAGAGGCACAATTGGCATAGGGGCAGGGCGGCTAAAGAGCTCAATATCGATCGAACCACCCTATGGCGTAAAATGAAGAGATACGGCATATCCCGGTAAAACCCAATGCTGTTTCACCTCTCCAATTTTTTGAACCGCAGAATATTGAACAAGGAATATCGAATGTCGAAGTGAAAGACTTCATGATTCTATGGTTTTACCCGCCATTATTCTGGCGGGTTCACCTTCCATACTCTATGGATGAAAAAGCCCCGGCCCCAAAGTGTTTGGTCGGATGGTGGTGTAACTTAGTTGGTCGCCCTTTTAGAAAGGGTGTGAGGTCGGGGTTCAATGAAGAGAGAAGGCAAAATCACTGCATCGAATAATAGGGTACCCGATCTTTAAAGATCCGTGATACCATACCTTCGCGAGTCATTTCCTTCAGGCAGCTCAAAACCTCCTGCTTTTCCTCACTTAAAGACAGGGTGATATCGTTTAGATGAAGGAACTGGCCCTTATCCTGAAGAAGATTCCTGACTCTCGTGCGGATAAATTCCTCAGTGACCACATCGGACAAGGTTTCATCATAGGCCAGGGCGTTTCTCTGATCCGTCGGATAGGTGGTTTCCCACGGCCTGCGCAGGCTGGCGCCCAGCACCCATCGAACACGGGGATCTTTCAACGTATCGTACATGTCTCTGATCTTCGCTTTCATCTCTGCGTTCCGGTTGATAGGCCCTAGCTGGTCCATCATAGCCACAAAACTATTCACGGTCTTAACGTATTGCTCCGGCTTGTTCAGGTCGGTATGGGCAAGAATGATGCGATCGCGTTCTAGTCCGATGGCCGAAAGGAGTTTTTTTAACAAAAGGACGCGACTCCATGTATGGTCGAGGCCGTAGCTGTGATGGCATTCCTCTGTTGGACAACCGACAAGTATAAGTCCGTTAGCCCCTTCAAGAAAGGCCCTGCCGAGGACTGTCGGATCCAACTGACCGATACAACCAAGCGGCATGAGGTAGAATCGCTCGGAATAGGTCATGCCCTTTAGTCCGGCATGGTCCGCTGCTGCTGACCCACCCCAATTACACCCGAAGCCCATGACCTCATTCTCCGCTAAGCTGGAAGCCAGTGCCGCCACTCTTGCCTCTCGCTGGACCGTCGTGTTGTTAAGCAGGATCAAGGCTGTATTCGGGCATGCTGCCGCACAGGTTCCTCCACCGGTACATACCATCGGGTCCACAACCCGGGGTATATTTCCGCCTGGCCCGTCAACCGGGGCAATACCGCCGCAATCACAGATCTCTCGACAGAGCCCACAGCCATTGCATTTGTCCTGGTCCACCGTACAAACCATCCTCGGGGCATAAAGCTCGCCGGCTGCAGCGAGTCGAGCGATCTCTGCCGTCTTGTGGGCTGCACGACGCCCTTGTCGTAGAGTCTCCCTCAGATCACAGGGCTGTTGAGCCGAACCTGCCAGGAATTTCTCGTCGATCCCGACCTGTTCCGGTCGAACCATTTGTGGATTTCTTTCAAGGAAATCTTCCTCATGGATGTGCAGACCGAGAATCTTTGCGATCTTAATTTGCTCTAGACCCGGATGTCTTTTGGGCGAAAGGACCAACTGATCCCAGGTTAGCTCCCTTTCCATCTGAGCCTCCGGCTCATTGTAGTTAATAAAGCCCTGCTGGACTGTCGGTCTTACGTTTCCGTCGTAGGGAATCCATTGGATATTCAATTCTCTGGCTCTTCTTCGCTCGGTCCCGCTCAGGGGAAGATCGATTTTATCATTGTACAGGATGGACACCTGGCATTGAACGCTGTTTTCACGGAAATAGGTCGCCATATTCCAGGCCGTTCTGGCGGAAAGCGTGGCATAGGGTCTATCGGTCTCCAGATCATTGATCCAAAATACCACCCGATGATTCGGCACCCCATGGAGCCAGATGTGTTCTTCCATTTCCGTGTGGCAAAGCACCCTTCTTCCATCGTGCCCGAAATCAGATCCCTGGTTCTGCATCTCCCCGTCCAGGGCGGCAATGATGGCGCCCACATTATAATTCCTTGGCGGTTTATTGTCTTCGGATGAAAAGACGACATTAAAGTCTCCGACAACACCCATCACCTTTTCCAGTTCTCCCACCGAGATCCTTTTGATATGGGGGCTTTCCTCGATCTCCTGCATCATCTCCGTGAGCCGGTCGTAGCTTCGGCGTTCACCGGGGTAGCGTTCGTGGAGCATCCTGATTTCGTCTTCGATCTCTTCGGTTTGAACTGCAATGATCGTCTCCACGCCTTGACGCGAGAGCTCCTGTGCTGCTGAGTAGGTCGCCATCCCGCCGCCTATAATCATCACAGGACCCTTGAATTCAACTTTTTCCTTTGGTGAGGGAATCAATGCCTCTAATCCAGCCGAAGAGGCCTTGATTAGTTTTGCTCCCTTTTCGGCGAGATCGGAAGGCCCCATACCATTGACGGCCGCGACATGGTCTCGGAGATTGACCATGTCTATTTGTCCCTCCTCCAGGCCAAGTTCCTTCAACTCTCTTTCGAACTTTTTGATCATCGTACGATATTCGCAGCCGGCAATAACGACCCGATTAAGGCCATTCTCGATTGTAGCCTTCTTGACTTCTCCCAGGCCGGGGGTCGTGCATGTAAAGGGTAGGGTTTCCACTTGACTGACGAAAGGAATATCGCTGACCAGTTTGTTCAAGTGCTTGAGATCCACCTTGCCGCCAATCTTTCCCCCGCATTCGCAGAGGAAGACACCGATTTTTGCTTGCTCACCTTGATTTCTATTCATAGCCTGTTGCATTCTTAAACCTCCTTTAATGGGCGAAACCATGGCCGGTGCGCTCGGAGAGATCACCCCGGACCTTGTCCAGACGTGCCTGCATCGCGCCCGTGGGGCAAACCGAGACGCAAGTACCGCAGGCAATGCATGCCCTGTTGGGAATCATATAGGGCGTAGCCACACGTTTGCTCACGCCCCTGGAGCCGAATGAAATGGCTCTGACCCCAACAATTTCTTCACATGCCCTTACACACAGACCGCACAGGATACACTCTTCATCCGGATCATCGATATTGAAACGGGTGGTATGCACACCGTATTCGGCTGCCAGGGCCTGAATTTCATCGGAAGCAGGGCATTCCGCCACAAGCATCTCCAGGATCCAGCGGCGCACGTTTTTTACTCGCTCAGAATCCGTCACAACCTCCAGTCCCTCCCAGGGTGGATACATGCAAGATGCGACAATTTTTGACCAGTCTCCTTGTCTTGCTTCAACAACACAGAATCTGCATGCACCGCTCGGTTTGACGGCCTCATGGTAGCACAGGGTCGGAATATTGATCTGGTAGTGTCTGGCTGTGTCCAGGACGGTCCAACCCTCCTCGGCCTGTACCTCTTGACCGTCAATCGTGAAATTAACCAGGTTTTTCTCTTTCTTCTTGGCTTTACTCATAGTGACACCTCTTTAGGAAACATTAACTGCCCCGAATTTGCAGGAATCCAAGCACATCCCGCATCGGATGCAGAGGTTTTGATCGATAACGTGGGGTTCCTTTTTTTCGCCGCTAATGCAATCCTGGGGGCAATTTCGTGCGCAGGACATGCAACCGGTGCACGCCTCGGGATCGATGCTGTAGGTAATGAGGTCCTTGCAAACGCCCGCCGGGCATTTCTGATTCAGAATGTGGGCCTCGTACTCTTCCCGGAAATACTGCAGCGTGGTCAATACCGGATTTGGTGCGCTGCCGCCCAAGGCGCAGAGAGAACCATCCTGCACCGCGCGTGCCAGGCTTTCCAGTTCATCCAAATCCTCCAGGGAACCTTCACCCCTGGCAAAACGATCGAGGAATTCCAACATGCCCTTGAGACCCAATCGACAGGGCAGGCATTTGCCGCAGGATTCATCTTCCAGGAACCGGAGAAAATAGCGAGAGATATCCACGACGCAATCACTGTTGTCCATTACGATCATGCCCCCCGAGCCCATCATGGAACCGACCTTCTTCAAGGAGTCGAAGTCAACGGAGACATCCTTAAGACTATAGGGGATGCACCCTCCCGAGGGACCGCCGGTCTGAACAGCCTTAAATGCCTTTTCTCCAGGTACACCGTCCCCGATCTCTTCAACGATCCTTGATAGGGGCACACCCATGGGGACTTCCACCAACCCCACATTGTTGACTTTTCCGACCAGTGAGAAGGCCTTGGTTCCTGAACTTGTAGGGGAACCGATCTTGGCATACCAATCACCGCCATTTTGGATAATTACGGGTACGTTGGACCAGGTTTCAACGTTATTGAGGACGGTCGGGCGATCCCAGAGGCCGCGCTCCACCGATCGGATATACTTCGCCCTTGGCTCCCCCGCTCTGCCTTCAATGGATGTGAAAAGTGCCGTGGATTCGCCGCAGACGAAGGCACCCGCGCCTCTATTGATCTGAATCTCGAAATCAAAGCCGGACCCCAGAAGATTGGCGCCAATCAAACCGGCTTCTCGTGCCTGTAGGATAGCCTGCTCCAGGTTCTTGACAGCGATTGGGTACTCCGTTCTTACATAAATAAAGGCCTGGTTTGCCCCGATGGCGTATGCTCCGATGATCATCCCTTCCAATACCGCATGGGGATCGCCTTCCATAATGGCCCTGTCCATAAAGGCACCGGGATCGCCTTCATCTCCGTTACACACCACGTAAACCGGACCCGGATTCTTCTTTAAGGCCGTAGCGGCCGACCGCCACTTGCGACCCGTGGGAAATCCGGCACCTCCGCGGCCCCTGAGACCGGACTTTTCGATCTCGCCGATCACCTCGTCGGGGGTCATCGAAGTTAGAGCTTTGGCAGCGGCCTGGTAGGCACCGGCCGCAATAGCATCCTCAAAGCTCAAGGGATCGATCAAGCCCAGATTGCGTGTGGCAATTTTTTGCTGGAGTTTGTAGAAGGGTATATCAGCATAGTCTGTGTATTGGGTCCCGTTATCTTTGTAGAGCAAACGGTCCAGGACTTCGCCCTTGATGAGCGTTTTTTCCACTATCTCTTCAACGTCTTCCGGAGTTACCTTCGTGTAAAAAAGGTTGGATGGCGCAAGACTAACCAAAGGGCCCATTTTGCAGAACCCATGACAGCCGGTGTCTTTGACAAGGGGTTGAACACCTACAGACAAATCTTTCGATTTGATCGCTTGTCTGAAGGCAGAAGCGACCTTGTCTGCCCCCTGGGCCAGGCAGCCCGGACCGAGGCATATCCTGACAACCGGTTGATCCTCATTTTGGGCCTGTTCTATATTTTCTCTCAGGGATCTGAGTTCTTCAGCCGTGTTTATTTTATCCATATTTGCTTCCCCTTTCCGGGTATATAGTTGGTCTCCACCAGATTGCGGGGAGAAGAATGCTAGAGTTTTTTCAAATGCTTCTTGACTTTTTGCTGGGAAGCATCGCCAAGGTAATCCTCATCGATCATGACCACCGGTGCCAAGGCGCATGCGCCAAGGCAGTTGACTGTTTCCAGAGAAAAATTCATATCGGACGTCGTCTGGCCCCTTTCTATGCCCAGATGACGTTCCAGACCCTGAGCCATTCTTTCGCCCCCCTTGAGATGACAAGCCGTGCCAAGACACACCCTGACCTCATGTTCGCCTTTTGGCTCAAGACTGAAGGATTTATAAAAGGTCGCAACAGACCAAGCCTGGGTTTTTGGCACACCGACATGGTCACAAATAAGGTCCATATTCTCCTCTGAAATGTATTGATAGTGTTCCTGCACATCCTGAAGCAGGCTAATAAGGTACCGCGGTTCTCCCGGGTATTTTTCTAAAATGGCATCGATATCAATGGCTTCTTCTTTCACGTTACACTTCCTTTCTTTTATTATCCTTAAATTGATGAATTTTCATAATTTGATTTTGTTTCATTTATGAGCAATAGGCGTGCCAAGGAGAGAAATAAGACATAACATATTGATAATATTAGAATATTATGATTCTATGCCAATTAGAAGAAAGGCGGGAGGACTCGAAATACGTTTCAAGACTGAAACAATGTGAAACGCAAAATGATTTAACTATCTGAATATGCTATTTTTTATCCGGAATTTATTCATGTTTCACTGTTTTGGATGTTTCAGGGGTTTTTATCGTTGAAACGCTTTGAAACGATCCGTCTCATATAAGAATGAAAACGCGTGAATTGAAGGGCAATCGAAGGGAAGGAGGAGGGTAAAACGGTGAGAGTGGGACTACAAAAGCCCGTGGGTCTTCATTTTGCGCCAAAGGGACGTGCGGCTGATGCCAAGCAGATGAGCTGCGATTTCACGGCGACCGTTTGCTTTCTTCAAGGCCTTCTGGACAGAGATTTTTTCATCCTCCCAATGGAATTGATTTAATTTGGTTTGTGGCTCAGAGGTTTTTTCAAGTCCTTGGGATTCACCTATTTCAGGTAAGTGGGATGTCGTGATAATGGGCCCCTTGACGAACACGAAGGCATACTCAAGGGTACGCTCAAGCTCCCGAACATTACCCGGCCACGTATAGCGCTTAAAAAAGGCCATGACCTTGGGGTCAACCCCACGCACGTTCTTGTCATACCTTTTATTAAAACGATTAACAAAATGGTCGATTAAAATGGGTATGTCGGACGAGCGTTCTCTCAAAGGGGGCATATACAAAGGCACGGTACGCAGCCGGTAAAAAAGATCCTCGCGGAACCGTCCTTGTCGAACTTCTTTAAGAAGATTCTTGTTTGTTGCGGCGATAATTCGGGTGTCCATGGGTATTCGCCGCGTGCCTCCGACACGTTCGAATACGCGTTCCTCTATAACGCGAAGCAGCTTGACCTGAATCTCAGGTTTTATTTCACCAATTTCATCGAGGAAAAGGGTTCCCCCTTTTGCCAGTTCGAAGCGCCCAACCTTATTATGGAGTGCGCCGGTAAAGGCGGCCTTCACATGTCCGAACAATTCCGATTCAAGCAACGTTTCGGCCAGGGCCGAGCAATTCACAGGGACAAAGGGGCCTTTGGATCGGGGGCTTTGGTAATGGATAGCCTTGGCTATCAGCTCCTTTCCGGTGCCCGATTCGCCTTCGATCACCACCGTCGCGTCCGATAAGGCTACATCCGGGAGAAAACTCAATAACTTGGTGAGTCCCGGGCTCTTGCCGATAATTTCCACCTGCCCACCGATGGACGGAATTTGGGATGCTTCTGAAATAGAGATTTGTGCAAGCGGCCGGAAGGTCTCCACGGCCCCCACGACAAGGTCTCTTTTGTTCTTGATAACCGATGTATTTACGAGAATTGATTTTTGCTGCCCGTGTTTATTCAGTATGCGGACATCCTGATCCATCCGGACAACACCGGTTTCCATGGTGATTTTCAAAGGGCAGTTGCTATGGCAAAGATCACTTTTAAAAATATCCCAACAATACTTCCCCAGAACTTCTTGCTGGTTGAATCCCGTGATCTCCTGAGCCCTCTGATTAAAGGACGTGATGCGCCAGCGTGTATTAATGGTGAAGACACCCTCTGCCAGGTTTTCGAAGAGATTGTCATATTCCAGCAGCTGGTCCTGTGCTCTCATGTCCGGAGCTGCTTTGAGTGCTGCGTTGTCGTGAAAGGTAAGAAGGACGCCAATCGTTTCTCCATCTTTATCGCTCAGAGGGTTGATGGAGAAGGTAAGGGACACGGGGAAGCCGGAATCCAAAAAAACCCTGGCTACCAAATTGGAACTTGAGGTGCCACCCTCAAAGGCCTCTTTGAGCGCCATTTCGGCATGAGGTCGATACTGGCCATTAATGAATTGAAGAAGGTCGAAGTGTTCGCCTCGATCAAATTTCCTCCTGAGGAGCCTTTCGGCCTGTACATTGGCGGACATGATTTTTCCGTCCGGAGATAAAACCAGCACGCCGTCTCCATCGGGAAGGTTCTCGAAATCCGCCTCCTCATTGTCGAGGTCAGCGGGGTGTTTTTCCTCGGCCATCGATGTTAATACCTTTAAAGGAAAAGTCTTCATTTGTCAGAAGAGAGGAAACGTTCCAGCTTGTTTTCCTGACGGCGTCTTCAGCTAAACCCGGCATCAAAATTTTGGCGCCTCCTGCGTAGCCCCTCTCTTTGGCCAGGCCCACAAAAAAATGCAGCAATGTCTGAGCCCTGCTATCGTTTTGACGATATCCATCATCATAAAGCTTACAAAGCGCGTTAACTCTTAAGACCGAACATCTTCTGCAAGTAATGTCTGTATTCATTCCCGAATCACTCCATTTTCAATCGATGTTTTAGGCAAAGATCACGGAATCGGCCCGTTAATTCGAGTTCTAATTCAAATAGCACACCTCTCAGCATGTTTCAAATGTGCATTTGAAACAGAACTGAAACAATGCTTTATAACATATTTAAGTGGAAAAAGGGAACTGAATGGTTTTGTTTCATTAAATGTTTCACATGTTGCACAAAACGTTGCAACAAAATCAGTCGCTAAAATTATTATAACTATTTAAAAATATTTAACATATTATAATTGCCTTATTTAATGTTGCAGTCATATGCAACGATTTATCACCAAAATCGGCAGCGGTGAAAGGGTATTCTTCGGATAACATATTGAAAATACAGTATTTTAAAGAATGGCATGGTAAATGCTATTTGGCAGTGAATTGGCAGACTCTTTTTGCGATTATCTTAAGAAAGTTTGGAGCAGGCATGAAAAAGAGAAGAATCCTGGTGGTGGACGATGAAATGGATATGAGGATTTTTTTGTCCACCCTTCTAGAGACAAATGGTTTCCACCCCATAGTTGCAGAGGATGGCCCGGATGGATTACGCAAGGCCAAAGAAGAGAGACCGGAACTCATTATCCTGGACGTGATGATGCCCAGGGTGGCAGGAACGGAAATATATCAGCAATTAAAATCTGATGCCGAACTGAAAGATATCCCAGTCATTGTGCTGTCGGCGATCTCTGAAAAGACCTTTTTTCACTCCCAGAACATGCTCAGCACGTACATGGGACACCCGCTCCCTCCGCCCGAGGCCTATATCGAAAAACCTCCCGAAGCCGAAGATCTGATTCAATGCACCAATAATATATTATGCGGTCAGGGCATGGACCCAATGACTCGGAAGGAATAAATCAACACCCAATTTTATAAGGTTCCTGTATCAAAGTGAAAGGATCGAAATGTCAAAGAAAATAGGTTTCTACGTCTGCCATTGTGGTGTCAATATCGCCGGAAAGGTCAATGTTGAAGAGGTGGCCGAGTTTACCAGAGGGCTTAAAAACGTGGCGGTTGCCCGGGATTACAAATTCATGTGTTCCGATCCCGGTCAGGAGATGATTGAAAACGACATTCGGCAATTCGGTCTCAACAGGGTCGTTGTCGCCTCCTGTAGCCCGAGGCTCCACGAAAAAACCTTCCAGGGCGCTTGCCAGCGGGCGGGAATTAATCCCTACCTCTTCCAGATGGCCTCAGTTCGTGAGCAGGTGTCCTGGGTGACGGAAAATCCTGAGGAGGCAACCAGAAAGGCCAAGAGCCTCGCAGCGGCCGCAATCAACAGGGTGAATTATCACGAGAGCCTTGCAGCCAGAGAGGTGAAGGTTCATCCCGATGTCATGGTCGTTGGAGGGGGAATTGCGGGGATGCAGGCCGCATTGGACGTCGCCAGTGCAGACTACAAGGTCTACCTCGTGGAAAGACAACCCACCATCGGCGGCCATATGCTCCAGTTCGACAAGACATTCCCCACCCTGGATTGTGCCGCCTGCATCGGCACACCCAAGATGGTATCCGTAGGACAGGACAGGAACATCGAACTCCTCACTTACAGCGAAGTAGAGGAAGTGTCCGGCTATATCGGAAACTACAAAGTAAAGGTGCACCGCAAACCCCGCTACGTTAAGGAGGGTGTATGCACGGGCTGTGGTGAATGCGCGCTGGTCTGTCCCGTCACACGGCCGAGCGAATGGGATGAGGGACTTGGCATGAGAAAGGCCATATACCGATCCTTCCCGCAGGCCGTGCCCATCACCTTCGCAATCGATAAAAAGGACAGGGCGCCCTGTGTGATGACTTGCCCTGCAGGTATCAACGTTCAGGGGTATGTCCAGCTCATTGGAGAGGGAAAATACAGGGAATCCGTGCAGCTGATCATGGAACGCCTTCCTTTGCCGGGTGTGCTCGGACGGGTCTGTCCCCATCCCTGCGAAGCGGATTGCAGGAGAAACGAGGTCGAGGAATCCATCTCAATTAGGGATCTCAAGCGGTTTGCGGCGGATCAGGTCGATCTCGCAACTTTACCCCACCCGCAAATTGAGGACCGGCCTGAAAAGGTTGCGGTTATCGGGTCGGGACCGGCGGGACTCACGGTGGCCTATTATCTGCGGTTAAGGGGCTATCAAATCACCATCTTTGAGGCGATGCCGAAACTGGGCGGCATGCTCCGGCTGGGCATTCCGGATTATCGATTGCCGCAGGAGGTGCTTGATCAAGAGATCGATTTGATCTTGGATCACGGCATCGACGTCCAGACGGGAAAGCGCCTGGGTCAAGAATTTACACTGGATGATCTAAAGGAACAGGGCTACATGGCCGTGTTCCTTGGAATAGGGGCGCACCGAAGCCTCAAACTGAGGATTCATGGTGAGGATGACTATGAGGGCGTCCTCGATGCCGTGGAATTCCTGCGAGACGTCAATATGGGAAGCCGCGAATTACCCGGTAAGCGTGTGGTCATCATCGGCGGCGGGAACGTCGCGATCGATGCAGCACGTACCGCACTACGCCTTGGTGCTGAAGATGTGACCATCGTATATCGGCGCAGCCGGGAGGAGATGCCGGCCTACCCCGAGGAGATCGAGGAGGCCCTGGAAGAGGGTGTTAACCTGCACTATTTGACCGCTCCCGTGCGTATCCATGGCTCAAACGGACACGTCACGGGGTTTGAGTGCATCAAGACAGAATTAGGCGAACCCGATGCCAGCGGCCGTCGACGTCCTATTCCTGTTGAGGGTTCTGAATTCACGATTGAATGCGATGCCGTCATACCCGCCATCGGTCAGCAGCCGGATGTGGCTTGGTTCAGCGACCACACCGAATTGGAGACCAGCCGTAGGTCCACCTTTGTGGTGAATCCCCATACCATGCAAACCTCCATTCCCCACATCTTTGCCTCCGGAGATGCAGTCACGGGTCCCGCCACCGTTATAGAAGCCGTCTCATCAGGGCATAAGGCCACGGAGGCCATCCACCGGTTCCTCAATGGTGAGGATATGGAGGCCTTTGCTGCGGAGCTGGCCGGCAGGGAACCGCCCGGTCGGTCGTGGGATGAAATACCTAAGGGTTTGGCTAGGGATGCCCGGGCAACGGTCAGCCATCGAGACATAACGGAGAGAATCCGATCCTTTGAGGAAGTGAATCTGGGATTTTCGGAGGAAGCGGCAAGGCACGAGGCACATCGTTGCCTAAACTGCGGGGTGTGCAGCGAGTGCATGGAATGCGTGAAAGCCTGTGAGGCCAATGCCATCGACCATACGATGGAGGTGGAGGAATTGGAGCTTGAGGTCGGCAGCATCATCGTGGCAACGGGATATGACCTTTGGGATCCCACACCCATGAAGCAATTTGGATACGGGAAGTACCCAAATGTTATGACCAGCCTGGAGTTCGAACGCCTCAACAATGCAACGGGCCCCACGAGCGGACAAATCCTCATGAGAGACGGAAACGGGGGATTTGCCGGGCCTCCCGAGAGTGTAGCCATTGTCCACTGTGTAGGCAGTCGCGATGAAAACTACCATGAATATTGCTCGAGGGTCTGCTGTATGTATGCCCTTAAATACGGTCATCTCATAAAGGACAAGGTCGGACACCATACCAAGATCCATGACTTCTACATCGATATGCGATGCTTTGGAAAGGGCTATGAGGAATTCTTCCGCAGGTGTCAGGAGGAGGGGATCACTTTTGTCCGCGGAAAACCTGCGGAGATCACGGATAGGGCTGCGACACCCGATGAGGAGGGCAAATTAATTGTTATCGGCGAAGATACGCTTATCGGCAAGCGTATCAGGGTTCCGGTAGACATGGTGATCCTTTGTGCCGCCATGGAGTCACGGCAGGATGCTTCAGAGGTTGGAAGGGTTTTTGGGATTAACCAAGGGGCCGACGGTTTTTTCCTGGAAGAGCACCCAAAGCTAGGGCCCCTTAATACTGCGACAGACGGGGTCTACCTGGCCGGGGCATGTCAGGGCCCCAAGGATATCCCGGATACCGTAGCCCAGGCCTCGGGAGCTGCCGCCAAATCCCTGGAACTGGCGGCACGCGGTAGGGTGGAAATACCCTCCACCATCTCTTGGATTGATCCGGAGGTCTGCGCAGGATGCCAGACCTGTATCGGCCTTTGCGCCTATTCGGCCATTGAATTCGATGAGCGAAGGAAAGTGTCCGTCGTCAATGAGGCCCTCTGCAAGGGGTGCGGCAGTTGCGCGGGCTTTTGTCCCAGCGGCGCCGCGCAGGTTCGACATTTCAATGAAAGGCAGGTTTTTGCTGAACTTGACGGCATGATGGATGCCCTGGCCGAGGTGGGAACTTAGAAAAATGTCGGTAGTCCGTTGTCGGTTGTCCGTCGCACCAGGATATATCCGGGTTTAATCTTTATGGGAGCCTTTCGACAGACGACACAAAACGGACGACAAACATATGGGCTTTCACAGGGTAAGGGGCAAAGATTAGACAGGACAAGCTGAAAGCAACACGATTTTGCAGGAGGAACAAAAAATGAACGACTTTGAACCAACCATTATCGCCTTTGTCTGCAACTGGTGCACCTATACGGCTGCGGATCTCGCGGGGACATCCAGGCTGATTTATCCGAAAAATGTAAGGCTCATTCGGATGATGTGCACCGGGATGGTGGATCCCAAATATGTGATCAAGGCGTTGTTGGAGGGGGCTGATGCCGTCCTAATCAGTGGTTGCCACCCAGGGGATTGCCACTATATCAACGGCAATTTCAAGGCGCGGCGGCGGGTGAAACTCTTGAAGGAGATCTTGCCGAGATTCGGGTTTGACGAAAAGCGCGTCAAGCTAACCTGGATCGGCGCCAGCGAAGGGGTCGATTTTGCTGAAACCATCAGAGAGATGGTTTCCGAGATCAAGGCCCTCGGCCCCAGTGAAGCCAGAGAACAGATGGTGATATGATTGATGATTGACGAACTGAGAAAATGAAATGTTAATGACAGATTGGTTTCAGGTTTCGGGTGTCAGGAATGAGAAATGCGATCGCTAAAACCTGACACCTGAACACTGAAACCCGAACTTGGAAAAAGTGTAAACTCATTTTGCACCATTCTAAAGGATGCCAATATTCAATAGACAATTTATTGGGGGAGATCAATGTCTAGAACATGGAAGATTGAAACAAAAGGGCAAAGCCTTCTTGATGCGCTTCAGGGTTTTTTCAGCAGAATGCTTGATGAGACGGAGATTGATGCGTTGCTTGTGCCGCAACACCTGCCTATGAAAAACGCCATCATGCCGACTCTTGTCTCAGATTCGGACAGACTGAGCGGCACCGACCCATTGGCCCCCGTATTTCCCATTAATGCAGCAAAGGTGGTTTCCAAGCTCACGAGGCGTCCGACAGGCACGCCCATTGCCGTTGTATTACGCCCCTGTGAAATCCGTGCCTTTATTGAATTGGTGAAACTGAAGCAGGGAAGTATGGATGAGGTCGTTCTGGTTGGAACGGACTGTTTCGGCGCGTACAGCAACGTCAACTATCCTCGATTCACAAACGGCGACGGGAAAGAGGCCACTCTGCGCTTTTACGAGAACATTCGTTCCGGGAAGGGAACAGCCTTTGAAGATTTTGATCTATCCCCTGCGTGCAAGGCCTGTGAATATCCCATTCCTGAGAATGCCGATATCCTCATTGGCCTCGCCGGCGTCGACTTCAACGATCATCTGCTAATACAGGCAAGTACCGAAAAAGGCGAAACCCTCTTAAATCCTCTCACTCTGCCTGAGATGCAAGATCCGGAAGGTCGTCAAAAGGCGATTGAGGAGCTCATAACGGGACGCGTTGCCTACAGGGACAAGATGTTCGAGGAGACCAGTGAGGCCACCGCTGACCTGAATCATCTCACAACCTATCTTGCCAATTGCGTTAACTGTTATAACTGCCGGGTTGCCTGTCCGGTTTGCTATTGCAAGGAGTGTGTCTTTGTCACCGACGTATTTGATCACGAACCTGCCCAGTATCTCCGTTGGGCCCAACGCAAAGGTGTGCTCAAAATGCCCACGGACACCGTATTCTACCATATCACCCGGTTGGCCCACATGAGTACGGCATGCATAGGGTGCGGGCAGTGCTCCAATGCATGCCCTAACAATATCCCGGTGATGGAGATCTTTCGAACAATTGCCAGTCATACTCAAAAGGCCTTTGAATATCAGGCCGGCCGCAGTATTGAAGACGAACCGCCCCTTTCCACCTTCAGGGAGGATGAGTTCAAGGAAGTGACGGGGGGAAGAGATTAATGACGGCTCGTTGTCCGTGGTCTGTCGCTTGTTGCACGGGAAACGGCATCAAAAAGAAGGAAGTGTCGTGTCGGGTTTTATGCGACGGACAACTGACAACCGACAACGCACGTCCGGAGGACACTTGATATGCGCAAAAAAATCGGCTCAGCTTTGGTCGTTGGATCGGGAATAAGCGGTATTCGTTCCGCCTTGGACCTGGCGGAACAGGGTTACGGGGTCACACTTATTGATAAGGCCCCAAACCTGGGCGGCGTTTTGACCCAGCTCGACTACCAATTTCCAACGGATCACTGCGGCATGTGCAAAATGCTTCCACTCGTGGAACGGGATTCATCCTCTCAGTATTGTTTGCGCAAAGGCTTGTTCCACGAGAACATCGATATCATGCTTTCCACAGAACTTGCAGCCCTGGACGGGGAGCCGGGGAAATTCCAGGCCACATTGCGACAAAAGGCGACCATGGTGGACCCGGACCGATGCATTGGGTGCGGAGAGTGCTCCCGGGTCTGTCCCGTAGAAGTCCCCGATGAATTCAATGCGGGTCTGACGATGAGAAAGGCCGT
>CAYWMP010000029.1:0-41700 GCA_964459445.1 uncultured Desulfobacteraceae bacterium | reverse complement strand
TTATAATAAGATTTCGAAAAGAGCTGATAACAGTCTATGACCGTCTCTATCTTTTGACAATGGAATATCATACTAAATAGTTTCGACAATATTGTCAACTATTTTGTGGGTTTAGTCGAATTTAAGCATTTTTATTAAGATTTTATCCTTCTGCTTTTTTTATTCTATTCATGACAACAGGCTGAACCAGATGGTGAAGGTCAGTGCGGAGAAGACCGTGCTCATTGAGATGGCAATGGTAGTCAGTTTTATGTCGCCTGACATTTCAGAGGACATGGTGTAGGCAATGGTTGACGTGGGTGAGGCGAGCAATATAAGGGCGGAAATATAGTTTTCTCTTCGTAATCTCAAAAAAAAGAAAATGATCGTTCCTAACATGGGCAGCAAAATCAGTTTCATAGCGCTGGTCATTAGGACAGGCAGCAGTTGCAGCCGCAGTTGACTGAAAGAAAGAGAGGCCCCGATTACAAGGAGGGCTGAGGGCAGGGCAATGCCGCTAATGTAAAAGAGGTTTAACCCTCATCAATCCCTGCCAATCTCTTAGCCGCCTTCTTCTTTTTCTCCAAATCGCTTTCACGGAGAATAGTAATCCTGTGAGCCTCTGGAGAACCTCCGCCATGAACGTCAGAAATGGTATCAGCGCTTTCCATGACCAGCTTTTCCACTAATCTGTACATTTTGATGCGTTTTTCTACCGGCACATCGCTTGCGCCTTTCAGGTATTTTTTTACCAAATCGCCGATTTCAGGATTCTCTATATCCTTATCGGATGGCAAATCGGCCACAAAGCCACCTGAAATGTCTACCAACAGGCGACCGGTCTCGCTCATCTCCTTTCCTTCGTGTATCTTTGACGCATTGGCCAGAATCGTATCGATGAAAAAGGTGCCAGAGGGCTCTTGTTTTCCCTCGTATGAAGCTGCAAGGCTACAGCCATACAGAGTTTCGGCCCGGTGAACCAGATCAATAACCTTCTGTTTAAGATGGCCGGCCCTTGAAGTACCGCTATAGTCCATCATGGTCAAAGCCGCACCAACCATACAGTCAATCTTACCGGACTTACAACCTCCATGGCTCTGTCTATGGAATGCGGAAAAACGGGCGACCATTTCTACCGCGAATTCCACCTCTCCGCACATAAAGACCCGTTCCCTCGGCACAAATACGTCGTTAAAGATAACCGTGGGACAGTACTTGGAGTATCGAATGTTCCCTATGTCGCAGCCATCCATCTCTCGGGTATCCAGGCTAGACCGGCCCACAATGTGGATTAACCCAGGGCTATCCGTTGGAACGGCAAAGGCCAATGAGTAATCCTCGTCCCCCTTCTTCATGGCCCTGGTGGGGAGGACAATAATCTCATGGGATGAAACAGATCCGGTCTGGTGGGCTTTAGCCCCTCGCACAACGATGCCGTCGGCCCTCTTCTCCACGACGTGCATATACATATCCTTATCAGGCTGCTCATGGGGACTCAGAGAACGATCGCCTTTGACGTCGGTTACACCGGCGTTACATGTGAGGTCATTCTTCTGAACATACTTTAAAAATTTGAGAAAACGTTCATGATAGGATGTTCCGTGTATTTTGTCGATGTCATATGTGACGATGGAAAGGGCTGAAAGACAGTCCAGTCCTGTGCACCTCTGAAAACAGGTGCCTACTCTGTTTCCTAAAGTTCGATTAATCTTAACCCGTGCCACAAGATCTTCGATAGATGATGGAGGTAGAGTGAAGCGATTAACCGGTTCGTTGATTAAGGGACTCTCAGTGACTATGAGCTCACGATACTCATCCATCTCGGCAAGTTCGTAAGTTGCGCCCGTGGCCTCGATACCGGCCCGGAGGCGCGGATTATCAACGGGATCAGCAACTTTCTCACCAAACATATATACGGTTGGTTTCATCTTTTTTAAGGATTTAATGTATTCATCTTTCGTTTTGAGTCCCACGATCTTTTCTCCTGCAAGTTATGAAACTGATGATTCGGGAATAGAGGAAGATGACAGCCTAATGAGCCTTAACGTTTTCAAGTCCAAGATTAAATGCTTCAATGTTTAAACCATCCTTCCCTTTCGGTACGGCATCTGCTATGGCCAATTCCAATGCCTTGCGACTGACAACCCCGGTTATACTGCACAATGCTCCGAGCATTACCATGTTCGCCGTTACGGGTGCTTTGAGTTTATTTCGTGCAATTGATGTGGCCGGAATCTCATAAATACGATCAACTTTTTCAGGTGTCTTGGAGATCATGTCTCGGTCTATGATCAGAATACCATCGGGCTTAATCGCTTCGCCATAACGGGAGATGGAGTCCTGGGCCTGAGCCACAAGAATGTCTGGATGAATGACCCGCGGAAAGATGATGGGATCATCTGAAATAATCACCCAAGTTGCTGCGAAACCGCCTCGTAACTCGGAAGAATAGGCCTGTGTCTGGACGGTAAATTTCTTATCGTAAGCGACAGCCGCTGAACCCAGAATGACACCGGCCAGAATTGACCCCTGGCCTCCAATACCGGCAATGGTTAATTCGGTTTTTGGCATTATATACCCTCCATAACTTCACACCGGATGCGAGCCCATTCATCGGACAACTCTGCTTTCTCTATATCGACGAATTCTCCAACAACGATTTTGCCCTCCAGTTCTTCTGAACTCATCTCATTCACCTTGCTGAGCCGAATGCTATCCTCTTTGAAATGTTTGAGAATATT
The DNA here is from genome assembly GCA_964459445.1 of uncultured Desulfobacteraceae bacterium. Lineage (GTDB taxonomy): Bacteria > Desulfobacterota > DSM-4660 > Desulfatiglandales > HGW-15 > CAYWMP01. Next base: position 38,980 of record CAYWMP010000029.1, on the reverse strand, counting down.
CACCGCATTACCGAGTTCACTTGCTCTACCGTATTGGACCGGACATTGACTGACCGCTTCAATGAGTGCGAAGCCCTTCTTCTGAATCCCTTTTTTTATGGACCGCATCATCAGGCGGGGGTGATAGGTGGTCCACCGCGCCACAAAGGAGGCCCCTGATGCCGCAACCATGGCTGAAATATCAAACGGGTGTTCTAAGGTGCCGTATGGACTGGTGATAGTCGTCAGCCCGCGGGGAGTCGTGGGTGCGGTCTGTCCACCAGTCATCCCATAAATGCCGTTGTTAATTAGGACCACCGTTAAATCGATGTTCCGTCTTGCAGCGTGGATGAGATGATTCCCTCCAATCGCCGTCAGGTCTCCATCGCCGCTGGCTACCATCACATTTTTTTGGGGTAGACCCAGTTTAACCCCTGTGGCAAATGCTATAGGTCTACCATGGGTGGTATGGAGCGTATCCGCAGAGAACAAAGGACTCGGGATCCAGGCAGAACATCCAATACCGGAGACAAAGACGAAATCGTCCATCTCCAGTTCCAATTCATCAATGGCCCTGAGAATGGCCTGGGTAACGATACCGTTTCCGCAACCGGGACATGTGCTCGTCCTGATCACATGGCTTCGAGTATATCTCCTTAAAGGGTGTGCTGAAACACTCATGAAATCCTCTCCATGATGTAATCCAGGACATATTCAGGATCATGAATCTGCCCAAGGATTTGCGGTCCTAAAAAATCGACTCTGGAGGCATGGGCTGCCTCTGCTTTGATATATGGATAAAGTTGGCCGTTGTTGTTTTCCAAGACAAGCAGATAATCCACCTTCTCAGCCAATTGTCGTATCTCCCTATCTGGGAAAGGCCAGCAGGTTGTCAGGCGCAATGTTCCCACATTTAGGCCCCGTTCCTGGGCAAGGCGTGCCGCCTCTCGGGCAGAACGAGAGACAGTGCCATAAGTGACCAGAGCGATCTCAGCGTTGTTATAATCAGCTTTCACCTGGATGATATCGTCCCTGTGCTTGAGTATTTTCTCAATAGGCCTTTTGATGAACCTATCCATGACCGCTGGATCACTGAGGTTGCGCATGCCATGCTCGTCGTGACAAGAACTTGTCACGTGGGCCTTATAGCCGCGACCAAAAACCGGCATGGGCGCCACTTCAATATCCAGGAAGTCCTGCCTCTTCATGGGAGTTTTAGAAGGATCAGGGATTTTCCGCAGCTCAATCTCTATTTCGTTATCTTCCGGCATGACAATCTGCTCCCGCATATGACCAACAAATGCATCGGCCATAAGAAAGACGGGTACGCGATACTTCTCGGCCAGATTAAAGGCGCGTATAGTAAGATCGAACATCTCCTGGGGGCTTTCCGGACAGAGTGCGATAATCTGGTAATCTCCATGGGACCCACGGGCTACCTGGACCATGTCTCCGGTCAGCCCGATTGAAGGCACCCCGGTCGATGGACCAAGACGCTGAACATCCACGATTACCAGGGGCGTCTCTGTGGCTACGGCAAAGCCGATATTTTCCTGCATCAGACTGATGCCGGGTCCGGAGGTGGCGGTAAGGGCCTTGCATCCCGCCCAGGAAGCGCCAATCGTCGAGCAGATAGCGCTGATCTCGTCCTCTGTCTGGAGAAATATTCCGTCCACCTGTGGGAGCCTTTTGGCCAGTTGATTTGCTATCTCACTTGCGGGGGTGATGGGGTATCCTGCTGCAAAAGTACACCCCGCTGCGATAGCCCCTTCCGTGCAGGCCCAGTTCCCCATCTCAAAATGGATCCCCTTTAATAGCTTCTCTCCGTTACTCATCCTCACTTTTCCCTTCGTTAGAAGAATCATCCATCCCTTTCTCTACAACAATGGCAAAGTCAGGGCAGTAGACCATGCAGTTTTTACAATGAGTACATTCTGTTTCATCTGTAATTTCCGGTGGCAGATATCCTGCTTCGTTCATCTCCTTGGACGCATGAAACAGCGTCCTGGGACACACAAAGGCGCAAATGCCACATGACTCGATTCCTTTGCATGATTGCCTAAATATTGTTACGGTAGCCATACGACCCCTTATGATGCTTCAGGTACAAACGGTCCGGGATTCAGTATTCCATTCTGCCCGATCTATTCGAGGCTTCTTTTCGTCTACGTAAGCCCTAATAACCCTCTCCCGACCTGTTATTAATCACTATTTTGTTAACAATATAATTAACTCTCCCCTGCCCTTTGTCAAGCTTTTTCTCATTGTACTTAGAGAAAAAATTTCTGGGAATTAGTATGATATTTCCATATAATATTCCTAATTATAAATATAATTGGAAGCTATCACAGCTTAAAAACCTTGACAAAAGAACCAAAGTAGTTGAATATATTGTTAACAATAAGACAACCTCTATTCTCTTTAAATGCACTAATGAAGGAGGATTTTTGACACTGAAATTGTCAGAGTCCTATCTGGAAAGAGACCGAAGTTCCCAGGTAACGAGATATTCATAAATGCCTAAAAAAGGAGGAGGATCACATGGTAAATCCCTATGAATTTCGAATCACCACACAGATTATCTATGGAAGAAACAGCGCCGGAAAGATCGGTGAAATCGCCAGTGGATTGGGGATGAAAAAGGTTCAGATTGTCACCGATCAGGGGGTCTCAAATTCAGGCACACTCGACTATCTATTAGAGCCGCTTAAAAGCGCAGGTATTTTAACGAGCATATTTGAAGATGTGGAATATAATCCAACAGTCCAAACCGTGGACAAAGCCGTCAAGCAATTTTCCGATGAAGAATGCAACGGTGTAATCGCGGTCGGCGGCGGAAGCCCCATAGATGCTGGCAAGTGCATTGGCGTACTTGCCACTAATCCCGGATCGGCTTCCGATTATTTAGGTGTTGATAAAGTAGAAAATCCGGCGGTGCCGCTGATCTGTGTTCCGACAACTGCCGGTACTGCGGCCGAAATCACCAATGTCGCCATGTTAAACGACCCGACTAAAAATCTAAAAATGGGTATACGCAGTTCTCAGATCCCTCCCGCGGTGGCAGTGCTAGATCCAGTGCTGACGGTCACCTTACCTTCCGGACCGACTCGGGATTCGGGCCTGGACGCGTTGGCCCATGCGATCGAATCCTATATCAATATCAATTCCTGGCGAGTTACCGATGCCTTGAATCTCAGAGCCATTGGATTGATCGGACGCTATTTGCGCACGGCCGTCCACAATGGCCAGGATATTGAAGCGCGCGATGGTATGCTGACCGCCAGTTTGCTGGCCGGCATGGGATTTCACAACACCAAACTATGCCTAGTTCATGCGATTACACTTCCTTTTGGGGGTATATACAACGTTCCCCACGGTGTCAGCAATGCCATCGTTTTGCCATACGCAATGAAATTCATGCTGCCCGGTGCCCTCTCCAAGTACGTGGATATTGCGGTGGCTCTGGGAGAAGATATTGCGGGCATGTCGGAGCGTGCTGCGGCCGAGAGGGCGGTTGACGCGGTCCACCTGTTATCCCGTGACGTGGATCTGCCCAAAGGTTTATCCGTTTACGGGGTGAAAGCCGAAGACTTGCCGAAACTGTCGGAATCCATCGCGCAAAACTTCATGGTACCGTTTTCACCCCGGGTAGCTAAAGCCGAAGATATTCTTGAGATATGCAAAGCGGCTTTGTAGCAGTAGCTTGGATAAAACACATCATACCGAAAATAAAGTAAATTTAGGAGGTAACCCATGCCCAATGGTTATTGGGGACGAATATTGCGAGTCGATTTGACCAAAGGCTCAGTCAGTGTTGATGAACATGATGAAGCATTTTACCGTACTTATCTGGGCGGCCGCGGTATTGTAGCCCATTATCTGCTAAAGGAAGTGCCGGCCGGCTGTGATCCGCTTGGCCCCGATAATATTCTGGTTTTTGCGGCCAGCGTACTAACCGGCACGCAAATTCCTGGTTCCGCACGTAATAGTGCGGGGGCGAAATCGCCGCTAACCGGGGGTTACGGAGAAGGTGAAGGCGGCGGCCATTGGGGGGTCAAATTACGTTGGGCGGGCTATGACGGTTTGGTCATTACCGGTCAATCAGAAAAACCGGTTTATATCTGGATTAACAATGACACGGCGGAATTGCGTGATGCATCTAACATATGGGGGTTGGAGGCCTTTGAAACTCAGGAGGCCATCCGCAATGAGATTGGGGACAGCCGCGCGGCGGTGGCCATGATTGGCCCCGGCGGAGAGCGACTCATACGGTTTGCCTGTATTGCTTTGGGGCTGCATGACTTTATTGGCCGATCGGGTTTGGGTGCGGTCATGGGGTCTAAGAAATTAAAGGCCATCGCTGTTAACGGAAATCAGCGTCCGAAAGTGTCTGATAAAGGGGCAATTAAAGCAATTGCGCACTGGATACGTGATCATTATGAAGCCACTTTAGGCACCATGACCGAGATGGGTACCGCACGCGGAGTACCCCTTTTAAATGCCGCCGGCGGTCTGCCGACCCGTAATTTTCGTGAAGGTAGTTTTGAAGGCTATGAAACATTAACCGGCCGGTATATGACAGATAACATTCTCGTGGATCGAAAAAGCTGTTATGCCTGCCCCGTGCACTGCAAACGCGTGGTGGAGGTCACCGATGAGGGAATGACGGTCAGCCGCAGGTATGGGGGACCCGAATATGAAACCATCAGCGCTTTTGGTTCAAACTGTGGCATCGGTGACATCAAGGCGGTGGCCAAAGCCAACGAGATCTGCGACCGCTATACGGTGGATACTATTTCAGCCGGAATAATGGTATCCGGCGCATTGGAATGCGCGCAAAAAGGTTTGCTGCCCGCGGAATTAACCCAAGACCTTGATCTGCATTTTGGTTCAATGGATGGGATGTTGGGACTCTTGAACCAGATTGTAAATCGCCAAGGCCTAGGCGACATCTTGGCCGAAGGCCCGAATCGTCTCGCTGAAAAGCTTGGTAAAAAGGTGTCGTCCTTCTTTCTTCATGTTAAGGGTCAGCCTTTTCCGCTACAAGAACCGCGTTGGAAAACCGGCATGGGCATCGGATATGTGCTCTCTCCCACTGGCGCCGAACACATGGCCAATATCCATGACACTATGTATGCAAGTGATGAAGCGCCCTCTTTTGCGGCCGCTCAAAATATGGGAATTCTAGAACCCGTAGACACCATGGAACTTAGTCCCAACAAGGCTCGATTGTGGGTATATATGACCCTAAACAAATCAATTAACAACAGCGTCGGTATATGTGCTTTTATGCCCTACAGCTTTGATCACATCATGGATCAAGTTAAGGCGGTGACGGGCTGGAATGTATCAAGTTGGGAATTGATGAAAGCCTCCGAACGAGCACTCAATATGGCCCGCGCGTTTAATGCTCGAGAAGGCTTTACCGCCAAAGAGGACGTTTTGCCGGATCGATGCTTCGAACCGCTCGAAAGGGGTGCACTCAAAGGTCAGGCCATCGATCGAGAGCAATTTTCTGAAACGCGGGATGCGGTATATGATATGCTCGGCTGGGATCGCCAGTCGGCGGCACCCAAACGTTGGAAACTATATGAACTCGGGTTGGACTGGGTGGCACAGGATTTGGAAAAACAGGGATATTTATTAGAGTGAGTGATCCCCAAAACATCGCCAAGAAAAACTCTAGCTCGCAAGTAACCGTGTGTGTTAAACTCTATGATTTTTTTGCCCGGATGGCGCCCGAAGCGGAATTTAATGTTAACGTTGTTGCGGGTTCTACGATTGCGGATTTTATCGGCCTTTTGTCAGAGCGCCTTGGCGATGATTTTTGCAAAGCCATTGTCGATCGAAACGGCCACCTGCACGGGGGCATTGCCGTCGTGATCAACAAACGATTCATACATCCTTCACAGCTTGCTAAAATCACCCTAACCCAAAAGAGCAATCTGAGTATCATTCCGCTTGCGGGAGGAGGATAAAAATTCGACAGGTCCCTTATAAAATCGTCGTGGTCAATCTTGGTTACGAATCCTACCACTATGAGCACGAGATATTAGAACCTTTAAATGCTAAATTGGTTCTGCCGCCAACTGACTGTCTAAATGAAAAAGGGGTAATTGCTGCTGCCAAGGACGCAGATGCCATATTGGTGCGAGAGGCACCGATCAGCGCCAAGGTGATTGAATCCTTCGAACGTTGTAAGATTATTGCGCGTTACGGCGTCGGCGTGGATAACATTGATTTGGAAAAGGCCCGTCAAAGGAAAATATATGTAACTAACGTTCCCGACTACAGCACGGAGGATGTATCCGACCATGCGGTTGCGCTTCTTCTTGCCTGCATTCGAACCCTTTTGGCACGGGATCAAAACCTGCGTAAGGGAATTTTTGAAACAGACATCCGTAACGAAATCTATCGAACAACAGGTAAAACTCTGGGAATCCTCGGATATGGTAAGATCGCCAGGGCCTTTCATCGAAAATGGATGGGATTTCTCCCCAGCCGGGTGTTTGTTTATGACCCTTTCGTAGAAACAGCAATGATTCAGGAAAATGGTGCCGCAAAGACTGATCTTGATACTTTGTTAGTGGAATCAGATTATATTTCGCTCCACCTACCACTTACCCCGGAAACCAATCACATCCTTAACGAAGCCGCTTTGAAGAAAATGAAAAAAACAGCAATCCTTGTCAATACATCCCGGGGTGGGGTGATCGACGAAGTCGCTTTAGTGAAAGCGCTGCAGCAAAGGCAGATTCTTGCGGCGGGTCTCGATGTCTTTGACACCGAACCGGTACGTCAAGACAATCCTTTGATAAAATTACCCAACGTGGTTCTGACAAGCCATGTGGCTTGGTATTCCAAAGATTCGGTGAAGGAACTCCAGACTCGTGCAGCTCAGGAAGTTCGGCGGGTGCTTTCCGGAGAAATGCCGGTTTGTTGGCTAAATCGGTGGTAAGGGCTTTTACCAGATCAAGTCTTTTGTTGTGCCATCAAAAATATTAGGATGACGACACCGAGCAAGGCCCGCAGCGGCCGCTGAAGTCTCGGCGGAAGCAAGTCCTGGAAAAGATCAATGGGTTTCCGATAAAAAACAAGTCTAAACAGAAAAACGCCTATAGTCTCAATAACGCTTCTGTGCATGCATCCATAAATTCCGGCACATCATTGGGTGTGCGACCGGAAATCAGGTTCCCCTCGATAACGGCCGAGCGCTCGAAGCTGTAATCCCCCCCCATGATTTCCACCGAGGGCTTACATGCCAGCCAGCCGCAGGTTTTTTTGCCTTCCAAAATATCCGCTGCGGCGGCCGCTATTTCGCTGTGGCAAATGACGCCGATCAACTTGCCGGCGGCATTGGCTTTTTTCAGGAACTCAATCGGTTTTTCGGCCTCAATCATATTCCAAGGGTTAAATCCACCGGGAATCGAGAGCAAATCAAAGTCGTCTAGCGATACCTCTTCAAGCTTTTTCAGGTTGTAATAGCTTAGCGGAATCTCCTGCAGCGGAACGGTGATTCCGAAGCTGCCCACAATTACATCCAATCCCAGCAAAGGCGGCCGTGTGCGCGTGGTGGGCAGGAAAGTGGCAATGGTCACAAGGGCTCCGCGATATAGATATTCCATTACCGGCACCACGATTTCGATATCTTCGAATTCATCGCTGGTGACCATCAGGATGCGCTTTCCGGCCAGAATGCCTTTGCGCCGGGGCACGTAGGTGGGGTCAAAGGCTCGGCACAGTTCGCGCACAAACCAGGGGGTGTCCACCGTATCGCGGGCGGTGATGAGGTTGCCGTCTTTGACCACCGGCCGGTCTTGGTAGCAGCCGATTTTGTTGATCATAAACGATACTACTTTGTTGCCGGCGGCGGTCTTGCCATGCAGCAGGCCGGCAGTGATCAGGGGAATCGAGCCACCGCCGATAGCCCCCACCAAGCCGCCTTGCTTGGATACGTTTTGCAGGATGGACAGCACTTCTTCTTCGGTCATCATGACGTCAGCCGCAAAACCGCCGAGAGCCACCAGGGCGTCATAATCTTCCGGTCTGGCTTTCTTCAAGGATTTGTGGGTATAACGCACTCCCGCCGGAATGGTGGGATTGGGGTCCACCGAAAGCCCCCAGCGGCCGATGACCCCCTTGGTGCTGACATTGGGCCGATTGAACTTCCACTTGACCCAGTCCACGGTCAGAAATTCACATTTGGCCCCGAACTCGCTGATATAAGAGGTCAGGTAGTAGGCTTGCCAGTCGCTGAACTCACTGGCCACTATAACTCCAACGGTCTTGCCGGCCATGGGACCTTCAGGTTTGATGTTTCCGGCAACCGAACCTTGCCAGATTAAGGCGTCCCCGTCTTTAACAATTTCGACTCCAGTTCTCTTGGCGATTTCCAAAAATGGTGACGTCATTTTATTCTCCCTTGTTGAATTGAAAATTGCAGATTTGAGGGATTCTATCTTTCATCTGACTTTCTCTTTTTTCTGCGGCGATCCATTTCCCGCGTCTGTGTGGTTGTGGGGGATCAAAGTGGGGACATCATTTTGGTGGCTGGCTGCTATATTCCGAGGTAAGCTTTCTTGACTTTTTCATTTTTGACAAGATCCTCGCTTTTTCCTTCCAAAACCAGCTCTCCTTTTTCGAACACGTATCCGCGACTGGAAAGCCTCAGCGCCATACGGGCATTTTGCGCCACGAATAAGATGGCGATTTGTTCTCTATTGATTTCTTCAATTTGCTTTTCTAATTTCTGGCAGAAGAGCGGGCTTAATCCCAGGGAGGGCTCATCCATTAGCAGCAACTTGGGATTGGCCATCAAGGCGCGGCCCATGGCCAGCATGGATCGCTCGCCGCCGCTGAGGCTGTCGGCTCGCTGGTTCACTCTTGATTTCAAGACGGGGAAAAGGTTGAAAACGGTCTCCAAACTCGTCTTGATTTCTTTTTTATCCCGGCGCAGATAGGCACCCATCCTCAGGTTATCCAGCACCGAAAGCAGCGGGAAAAGCTTGCCGCCTTCGGGTATGTGGATAATTCCTCTAGCAGCAATTTTAGGCGGCGGCAGCTTATCGATCTGTTCGCTTTCGAACCGGATCTCACCATTGTGACGCACCACACCACTGATGGCGCACAACAACGAAGTCTTACCGGCCCCGTTGGAGCCCATGATCGTGACAATCTCCCCTTCGGCGACCTTCAGGCTGATGTCCTTTACCGCCTGGACTTTGTCGTAAAATACGTTGACTCCCCTAAGTTCCAAGAGCATGCTTAGGCCACCTCATCGGAGCCCAAATAGGCCTCGATCACATCTTTTTGCGAGGTCACCTCTAACGGTTTGCCGTCGGCGATCTTGATGCCGTAATCCAGCGCGATCAGTCTCTCGGCAAAATTAACAACCGTCTTGACGTGGTGCTCAACCAGGATGATCGTCATCCCCTGGCCGGCCAGTTGCTTGGTCTTGTTCATGACAGAGGCCATCTCGTCGCCGCTCATCCCGGCTACGGGTTCATCCAGAAGCAGCAGCTTGGGCCGGGCCGCAACGGCTACCGCAATCGCTAGACGGCGCTGGTGGCCATGGGGTAGTTCGTCGACCATGACATCGCGAGCATCGGTCAAATCCCAGTTTTTAAGGATCTCCTCGGCCCAATCCCGGATCCTGGTCTCCTCCCGGCGGTATTTTTTGGTATTGAAAAAAGCCTGCCAGGTGTTCGTCTGGGAGTCCAAGTAGCTGCCCAAAATGACGTTCTCCAAAACCGTGGATTCCTTGTAGAGGATATTGGACTGGAAGATGCGGACCAGCCTCAAGGTAGTAATCTGATCCGGTCTCAGATCCGATATTTTTTTACCGTCATAGTAGATCTCGCCCATGGTGGGCTTGTAGAAGCCGCTGACCAGATTGAACAGGGTCGTCTTGCCGGAACCGTTGGGCCCCACCAGCCCGATCAGCTCTCCCGGCTCGACTTCCAGATCGATCTCGGACAGGGCAGCCAGTTGGCCGAAATACTTACTGACCTTTTTTAACTCTAACAGGGCCATGGGGCTCACTTCCTTCAGTAGTTTGACTCGACGCCAGTGGGCTTGTTTCGGCTGGAGAACCTACCGTTTTCCAACCGAAGGCACGTAGCACACATGTTTTTATTTCCACCAGCCCACCGGGCAACAGGAAAATGGAAACAACAACCAGGGCGCCGAAAACCAAAGGTTTTCCACCCTTCATCAGGCTGGTGAGGTAATCTCCGGTAGCGGACAGCAATAGGGCGCCGATAATAGGCCCGGCCACGGGAGATCCGGCCCCGCCAACGGTGCACATGATCAGGATCATAAAGGATTCCGGCATACCGAATAGCCGCGACTCGATAATAAACAGGTAGTGACTGTAAAGTGCCCCGGCCACCCCGGTGAAAAAGCCGGCCACGGTAAAGGCGATCACCCGGTACTTCATCAGGTACATCCCCATGTGCTCGGAAAGCACCGCATTGGAGGATATGCCGCGGAAGATGCGCCCCAAACGGCTGCGGCCGATACGTAAAAAGATCGCCGAGGACACCAGCACGAATATCAGGGCGACATAGTAATAGGGCACCTTGCTAGTGACGAAATTGATATCCATGCCGGCGACGGTGATAACCGGTGGCGGCGGTGGGATGAGACCGTAGGCGCCGTTGGTTACGCTGGTCCAGTTCATAGCAATCACTCTGATGATTTCGCCGAAACTGAGGGTGACAATGCAAAAATAAAACCCGCCCAACCGCAGTACCACCACACCCAACAAAAAAGCGATGAGCGCGGCCGCCAGACCGCCGATGATCATGCTGGGCCAAATCGGCAGCGCGGCTTTCATGGTCAGCAAAGCGGAAGTATAACCTCCGATGGTCATAAAGGACGCCTGGCCCAGGCTGACCTGTCCCGTGCGTTCAATGGCGTTCCATCCCATGCAGGCCATGGAATAGATCAGACCCGGGATGATCAACGAAAGCACAAACGGATCGCGGGTGATGAGCGGAAAGCAGAAGGCAAAAGCGATCAGCGCCAATGCCAGGGGCGAAATACCCAGAAAGATTGATTTCATCAGCTCAGTCCTAGACCCGCCCCTCGGCCTGGCCGAACAGACCCTGGGGTCGGAGGAGAATAATTAAGATCACGGCCAAAAAGGAGACCAGTTCATACCAGGGCCCGATATAAAATGCCACCACGGAGATCACAACTCCCAAGATCATTCCGCCGACCACCGCTCCTCTGAAGCTGCCCAGTCCACCCAAGACAATGGCGGCCAGGGCCAGTATCAGCGGTTTAGCGCCGACCCAGGGGTTGACCATGTATACCGGGGCGATCAGCCCCCCGGCCAGGCCGGCCAGGGCGCAGCCGATGGCCATGACCACGGAGAACAGCCGGCCGGCATGCACGCCGTACATACCGGCCACCACGGGCTCCTGGGCCGATGCTTTGATGGCCAGACCCATTTTGGTCTTGTTGATAAACAGGTACAACCCGAACATTATAAAAATAGCCATACCGATGAGCACTAGCCGTTCCACGCTCAGGGCCAGCGCGCCCAGCTTCCACACGCCTCCCAAAAAGGAAGGGACCGCTTTGTTCTCTTTACCAAACAGGGTCATAGCCGCCCCCTCGAAAACGAAGATAAAACCCAAAGCACAGGCGGTGGGCGGCAATAGACCCTTTTCCGTCAACGGCCTTAAAAACCCCTTTTCGATGATGATGCCGATAAATGATACCGTCACCGATGCGATAATAAGAGCAAAATAATAATTTATCCCGAATTTAACAGACGTGTAATAGACCACAAAGGCCCCAAGCATGTAAAGCTGACCATGGGTCCAGTTTAAAATACCCATGACACTGAATACCAGTACTAGCCCGGATGCCATCATGACAATTGTGGACCCGGTAATTACCGCATTAATCCAAACGGCGGCAGGCGGCATTTTTGTCCTCCTAGCAGCGGGATCGCGGCGGATTGAACCTCTCCACGATCCAGTTTGACGGCCTGGGTTAGCGCTTAGGGAATGGTGGGCATAGGGTATTCGGCGCCGTAAACTGTCTTATTGCCCTGGATTTTGCCGACCACACAGGCCGAGCCCTTGACCACAGGAGCCCCCCAGGTCTTCGTACCGCCCAGCTTCCAGGTACCCTGGAAATCCTTGACCGTACCGCCACGGGCAACTTTCATAACCGCATCCGCATTGGTGGTGCCGGCCTGCTTGTAAAATTCGATCAGAACCTTCAAATGCTCGGTAGACCAATCGTAATGGCCGAAGTAGCTCATGGGTTTGCTAAATTTTTTCATGTACATTTTCTCAATAATTTTAGCATCTTCTATGGCCTGGGGATCAACGTTGGACTTTTTAATGACCAAGGGGTTGGGCCAATTAAAGGCCATGCCCTGAGCGTTCTGATGGCCGGCCATCTTGATGAACTCATCCAAGTTGGTTGCCGTGCCGATATCAAAGTAGTTAAACTTGAGGCCCTGTTCGGCGGCCTGCTTGGACAGCAGGGCAAAATCGCCGGGGCCGAATCCGCAGATGATGGTGTTTACCCCGGCCTGTTTGAACTTGGTCAGCGGAATAGTAAAGTCCATGTTGCCCATGGGCTGGACTTCCATGACGATTTTAATGCCTTTTTTGGACACCGGCGTGCCCGGTTGCAGCATAGCATCGCGCATGGTTTCAAACTGAATCTTTTGCCAATCGTAGAACAAAAAGCCGAGCACCTTGGTATCGGGCCACATCTCAAGTGTGGCATAGGTGTGATGCACCGGAGCCCCCCATTCGTCGTTGACACCAATGAAATATTTATTCTTTGTCAGGTCGTAGCCCCGTTGCATCTGGCCGAGATGCAGAATCTTGGCCGGCTGCAATACCGCCGATATCGGGGCGGCCAGAGAATAGGTGCCCACGTTGGCCACCACTCCATTGCGGATGGCCTCTTGAGCGGCGATGGGTCCCTTCTTGGGATCGATCTCGTCATCGATGAAAAACAGCTTTATTTTGTAATTGTCTTTGCCGATCTTAACTCCGCCGCGGGAGTTGAGCAGCTCGGCAAAAAGCTCGATGCCGGGTTGATTGGCCTGGCCGTAAAACCCGTAAGGTCCTGTATAGGGTGCTATCACGCTGACTCTAAGCTCCTTGGAGCCCGCAGTTACGGCTGAAGACAGACCAAAAACAAGGCCTGCGATGACCAGTAGCATAGCTAATTTAGTAAGGTAATTCATTTTCATGATCATATTCCTCCTTATTTTAGTGGTTTGCATGCAGGGTTTGCATTGGTGAGAGTTACTTGTTTCCCTCCTTCCGATATTGGTTCTTTACTTTAGTGATGATTACGGCCCATCTTTTATAAGCAGCAGGCAAGTTAAAAGCAGGTTTTTTCAGTAAATTCGCAGCAACAGGAGAAAGTTTCAATACGCTGATAATTGCAGAATGGGCAACGTGTAGAATTCCGGTTTTTATAATTTTCAGCAACAAAATTGTTAACAATTAAACTAAACAAATAAAATAACCTTGTCAAGAGATTTTTACGTCAACCACATGTTTGAGATTGAATACCTGTAATTTTTTTTTAAGTGTGCCGAAGTTTATGAAATCATTTTACTGCAAAATCTTTTCGGCCGAATGGCTACACAAAATTTGGAATCACGTGTTTTTATAATAAATTCAGCCCATAAACTTTAATTGTCGTATATATGGTTTTAAAATTGAAGCAGATTTAAGGCGGGAATGACAGCATAGCGGTCCCGAGGTTATCTGTAATCAGTTTCCCATCGATCAGCTAAATTTTAAATATCAGCAACAAAATTATTAACAATACTGTCAACCAATTATAAAATGCCTTTCAAATAGTTTTTGAATTAAATCGGTATAGTAATTTCTTACTTCACCTTTTACAGCTCCAAATTGAAGTCATTCAGCTTCTCGAGCGTATCGATATTGCTTTGAATGTGCTTTACATTGATGGAACTGACAATGATTGATACAATTACTTCCTTTTTCGCAAGCCAGAGGATGGCCAATTCGGAAAGGGTCAGGCCGTTTACGTGTGCGATCTCAAGAAGATCTTTCCTCCGCTGCACGTTTTGTTCAAACATCGGGTTGATTTTTCTGAAATCATCCTCGGCAGTGAATGTTTCGGGACGAAACCTTTCCGACAAAAAGCCCTGTCCCAGCGGGCTGTACGGAATAAGGCCGATGTTGTTTTTTTCGCAAAAGGGAACGATCTCTTTTTCGGTAAGGTAATCCAGCTCCTCTGTAATGTAACGGACGGAGTTTCGATCGATCAGGTTATACAGGACCTGATTCGATATGATATCCACCACTTTTCGCGCCCGGTCCGCGGTTTTAATATTTAAGTTGGATCCGCCGACATAGCGGATTTTCCCTTGCCCCCTGGCTTTAACAAAGGCTTCCATCGTATCTTCTATAGGCGTGTTGTAATCGTCCCAATGGCCTTGGATAATATCGATATAATCGACACCCAACCGTTTCAAACTGTCGTCGATCTCCTTTTGAACGACGTCGGGCTTCAAACTTCGGACAATCTTATTGTTTTCATCATAGAACAAGCCGCATTTGGTGGCGATATAGACCTTGTCTCTTTTTCCCTTGACGGCTTGTCCCAGAATTTTTTCTGCATGCCCCTGACCATAAAAAGCGGCTGTATCAAAATAGTTTATGCCATGGTCAATGGCATATTCAATGGCGTAGAGAGAATCCTTATCGTTTACGCCGGTCCATCCGGCTTTTCCGGCCTCCCAGCATCCATATCCGATTAGGGAACTATAAATATCGGAATTGCCGATCCTTCGTCTAATCATTTCCATTTTCTCCTTCTAAAATTATGATGCGTTGCAGTCAATTATTCCGCTTTTTCAATCACGGGTTAGAAGGCTATTTTAAGGTGGCCAAAGATCTGTCTGTCTGCGCCGCCACCGCCGGTTTTTTCGGAAGGGCTTTTGGACAGCCTAAACGGTTTTTCATTGCGATTTACACATCGGAATCACTTTTGCGGTTGTCCGGGTCAAGTAGGAGATACTAAAATTTTGAGGTGCTTTTCCGGCTTTTTGATCAGCGTTTCAAATCCTTCTGAAACGATATCATCCAGCCTGATTTTGGCGCTTAAAATCGGACCGGTGATAATTTTTCCGGCTTTCAGGTACTCGATGGCGGTTTCCATATCTCTTTCCGAATCCCGACCCAAAGAGCCCACCATCTGTTTCTCGAAGAAAACAAGTTGATTGGCATCTACTGGAATTTTGCCACCGAAAATACCCAACAAAACGATTCGACCGCATTTATTGGCCGCTTGTAAGGCGGTATCCAGGCTCTTTTCGGTTCCTGCGCATTCGATTACCACATCGACGCCCTTACCCCCGGTCTCATCAAGGATCCGCCCGATAGGATCGTCTAAGCCATCGATGGCTTTTGTTACCCCCAATTCGGTGGCTACCTTTAATCTGGTTTTACCGATAGTGACCAGAAACACAGCTCTTGCGCCCGCAAGCCATGCCGCCTGCATTGCGAAAAAGGCGGTAGTTCCGCCTATGACCGCCACGTTATCACCAATGCTCACCCCACCTCGTCGAATGGCGTGCAGAGCAGTTGCGAGGGGTTCAGCCATGGCGCCAGCCTCATTTGAGACTTCGGGCGGCAGCTTATGAGCCGTATACGCGGGCATGTTGACATATTCACCAAAACCACCAGTGGATGTTTGCAGCCCCAGCGATGCGCCTTGTCGACACAACACATATTTGCCTTGCTTGCATAGATCGCACTTTCCACAATACAAAACAATATCAGGTGTGACCCGATCCCCCACCTTAAAATCGGTGACATTTGGTCCAACTGCAATAACAGTTCCCATCATCTCATGCCCCAAAATGGTAGGTCCGCAATGGCCTGTCAAAGGATGAGGTGTGTCCCAAGGAATAAATACGGGCCCCGAGATATACTCTTTTAGATCCGTTCCGCAAATTCCGGCGTAGGAAACCTTGGCCTGTATCTCACCCTCGCCCGGTTCCGGCGGGTCTGGAATATTTTCTACTCTGATATCCCTTCGTCCGTACCATACTGCGGCTTTCATATTGTTTCCTCTTTATAATAAGAAAAAAGAATATGCGATCCCGACCGGAGGATCATTTTATCGACAATATCGAATCATGATTCTCCGGCCGGAATATTCAATGGGTTATCGCTTCTTGTGATAAAAGTTTTTCACGCTTTCTTTGGTAATAGCCATCACACCGGTTTTGACGAATTCCGGGAAAACGCGGATACCGAGTTTTTTCCAATTCGGAATCGGTTGAACAATGTTGTGGTGGTACCAATAGAGCATGTGAATCCCCAAAAATGCATTCATGTATGCTTTATCTGCGATCGAAGCGTAGATGGTTCCATCTTCGATGTAGGGCAACATATCTTCGTTTCTATCCATTGCAACGACTTTAATTTTGCCAACTTTGCCGGTTTCAACGAGTGCCAGCGCAATCCCTTTTCCGCTGTCGCCGTCGGTTCCAATGATTCCCGTTGCTTCAGGATGCGCAATAATGGCTTGCGTATACACTTGAGGGGCTTTGGTCGGATCGGCGTGATCGTTTACGACGGCCACGACTTCAATTTCGGGATATTTTTCTTTAAAGACCTCTTTATATCCCCTTTGTCGTTCCATGACGTTTGGGCTGGGAAAACCTCCTATAATAACCTTCCCTTTCCCGCCCAGCGCCTCGGCCATAAGTTCGGCGCCAGCCCGACCAGCCTCATACCCGTCGAATCCTGTATGAGTCATCCTTTTGCTTTCAGGGCAATCGTTATTATCGGTGATAACAGGGATACCGGCTTCAACCACCCGATTAATCGATTCGGTTAAAGACGTATCACCCGGATAGATGATGATGCCTGCAGGCTTTTTGGCAATCAGGTCGTTCAACATTTGGGCTTCCTTTGCAACATCAAAATCCGGAGGTCCCATAAATGTTGTCTTGACGCCCAAAACCTTTCCGGCGTCTGCGATTCCTTGACGAGAATCAGCCCAATAGGGTACCGATGAAACTACGGCGAGGAAAATATATTCTTCTTCCGCATAGCTCTTTGGAACACAGATTCCGCTGAGTACTAAAGTCGGGATAATGAATAAACCAAGAAACAATATAAATAACTTTTTACTTTTCATGGTAACTCCTCCTTTAAAATTTGTCTCGCATAGTAACAAAGAGCCTTTACCTTTTGTTTTTATCTACGCACCTCCTTTCCCTTAGTATTTGCTTTCTCTGCGCTTTCTGACCCACATATCCAGAGCCACGGCCACGATCAAAATCAAACCGTTCACTACACCGTGCCAGTAAATCGAAGCTGACACAAGCACCAGCGCATTGCCAATCAACGAAAGAAAGATGACACCGAAAAGCGAGCCCATAATGGTGCCCTCACCACCTGATAAGCTTGCGCCGCCAATCACGCAAGCAGCGATAACCTGGAGTTCCAACATGTTACCGGCGGTTGGCGTTCCAGCCATTAAACGCGACGCTAGAATAATTCCAGCGATTGATGCCAACAATGCCGTGAGAACAAAAGAAAAAACCCTAACTTGATTGACCTTGATACCGGACAAAAGCGCCGCCTTTTCATTGCCGCCCACGAAAAAGACTTGTCGCAGGTAACGTGTATTGCGCAGCAAGAGATCTGCCACAATAACCAGTGCGATCATTATCCAAACCATCAGAGGAAATCCTAAAAATTTTGTACTTCCCATTACATTAAAGGCTTTGGGAAGGCCGGTTACCGAATAGCCATCCGTTAAAATAAGCGATATGCTGCGCGATATAATCATCATGCCAAAGGTCGCAATCAGTGGATTAATCTGCAATTTGCTAATATTAAACCCGTTTATCGCACCCAAGAGACACCCAATAAAAAGCGTCAACACCACGGAAAGCCAGATAGGGACCCCATTTATCATCAACATGCCGCAGATCGTTCCCGCTAGCGCCATGACACCGGCTACCGATAGGTCAAATACCCCGGAGGCCAACAAAATCGTCATACCGATGGCGATGATCGCGTTGGGAACGATGCCTATCGAAAGCGATCGAATGTTCGCAAATGACAGAAACTGGGGTTTGAGTGATGTAAGGATAATGCCCATTACGAGAATCAACACAATCAGGAATAGTTCTCTCACGCCCACCAACTTTGAGAGTAAATCTTTGAGCAGATTGCCGTTTGCTTTTGCCATTGCTATTTGCGCCTTTACTGTCTCCATTTTACATTTTCCTTCCCTATCCTTATCTTGCTATTAAAAATTTTTATCTTCACGCTCCTATTTATATCCCATGAGACGTGATATTGTTTCTGCTGATGCGATAATTTTCTTTTTAAAAGAAGCAAATTGATCGTCTTTAACATTATCCATGGAAGTTGTAATACTTACGGCGGCAACAACATCTTCGTCTTTATCTCGAATCGGCGCGCTCACACATCGAATTCCTTCTTCATGTTCTTCGTTATCGATAGCGTATCCGTTTTCAGCAATTCGTTTGAGCTCAACTTTTAAAAGGGTATCATCCGTAATGGTATTGCCTGTGTACCGGACAAGCTTCTTGGAGACCTTGTCGACGACATGTTCGGGTGCCCATGCCAATATGGTTTTGCCCACACCTGTACAATAGGAGGGAGCCCTACGACCGACTCTGGACATCATTTGAACTTTTCGCCGAGCTTGAATTTTATGAATAAAAACGACTTCCGTCCCCTCCATCACCGCCATGTGGATTGTTTGGGAGGTGGCATTCCGCAATTCATCCAATGTGGGTTTTGCTTTTTTGATCAACTCCTCTCTAAGAGCATCTTCCAGGCTGCTGAATTCCACCTCTGATTCTTCAACACCAGCCGCATAGGACAAAATGAGTTCTTCCGAGAAATCTTCGGGCATAATTTCTGCTGCAATCCTGCCCTGGCGCATGACCAATATGCGATCACACATACCGATGAGTTCCGGTAAATCCGAGGAAATCATTATGATTCCGGTACCCAGACTGGATAGCTCCTTCATTTTTTGATAGATTTCAGAACGAGCCCCGACATCCACCCCCCTAGTGGGTTCGTCAAAAATGATCACGTTGGGATTGATGCCCATCCACATCCCAATCAAGCACTTTTGCTGGTTTCCGCCCGATAGGTTAAGGACTTTCTGCAGAATGGAGGAAGTGGCAATGGAATAAGTTTCCACTTGAGTATGCGCATTCTCTGTAATTTTGTTTTTGTTTAAGAACCCAATGGAAGAGGAGTATTTGATCAGGCTTGGGGCGATCAGATTGTCTCGAATGGCCATATTCAAAAAAAGCCCATGAGCTGTCCGGTCCTCAGTTAAGTAAGAGATCCCGTTTTTGATGGCATCAGCTGAAAAGTTTACCTGGATTTGCTTTCCCTCGAGATTGAGGGTCCCGGAGTTTTTCGGATCGATGCCGAAGATTGATCTGCCAAGTTCCGTTCGCCCTGCACCGACAAGGCCTGCGAATCCGAGAATTTCGCCTTTTTTAAGTCCGAATGAAACGTCATGGAATACATTTTCCCTGTTAAATCCTGTAACACGGAAGTATTCGGCTGTAATCTTCTTTTCAGCACTTACCCCGTAAATATCCTTGATCTTGCGGCCCACCATCATGTTGACCAGATCTTGTTCGGTGACTTTAGCCACAGTTTTGGTGTCAACATGCTTTCCGTCCCGCATAACCATCACTCTATTGGCGATTTGAAATACTTCTGAGAGTTTATGCGAAATATAGATAACCGATATTCCTTGTTTTTGCAGCTGATTGATGTTTTCGAAAAGATAGTTGATTTCCACATCCGTCAGTGATGTGGTCGGCTCATCCAATATGAGCACTGTAGGATTTGTTGATATGGCCTTCAATATCTCTAAAATCTGCTGTTTTCCGAGTGAAAGATCTTTAACCAGGGTCCGAGGATCAATATCGAGACTAAACCGTTGAAGGAATTCTCTGCTTTCTTGAAAAAGCTTTTTCCATCGTATGTTTTTCAATTTTCCGATCGGCTGTCGATTGGCAAATATGTTTTCGGCAACTGAAAGATTTCCGACCAAAGAGAGTTCTTGAAACACCATTGCGATTCCCGCCTGGATAGCGTCGTGAGAAGATGTAAATGACATGCGCTTGTCTTCGAGTTTGATTTCTCCATTGTCGGCTCGGTAAACTCCACCTATTATGTTCGTCAGGGTGCTTTTGCCTGCACCGTTTTCTCCGATCAAAGACAGGATTTCACCTTTATTAAGCGACAAGCTGACGCTGTCGACAGCCAAAACACCCGGAAATTTCTTGGTAATGTTTTCGACTTTTAGTATGGTTTCCATTCTTTTCTCCTCGATGCTCTATGGCAAACCATTTTTCATAAAATTCTTTTTGACCTGTCGGCCCAATCATTCTCCTTGCGAGACAAGGATTTTTATTTTTGGACCTTTTCGATCTTTTATGTACTTAAATGCTTCCGGGCCGTCTTCTAAGGAAAAGATCTTCGAAATCATTGGCCTTGCGTTCATTCTTCCCAGTTTCATCAGCCTTAAAGTCGGGACGAACGCTCCCGGGCTGGCCAAAACACCAACAAATTTGATATCGCGCGTCACAATATAGTCTACATCAATGGGAATCCTAGCTTTTCCGGTGATGCTTAACCCGCAGATCCGTCCGCCCGGTTGCGTGAGTGAAATTGCATCATCCAAAACATCCGCGTTTCCTGTTGCTTCAATTACAACTTCAGCAAAACCGCCGATCAATCGATCAATTGATTGGCGCAAACCTTGCTCTTTGACATTGATAAAATGCATTCCCATTTCTTCCACCAGAAGGCGATTGTCTTCCTTTCGAGCCACCACAATCACATCGCTTCCACCGGCACATTTGGCCGCTTGAGCGGACAACAAACCAATGGCGCCATCGCCAAAGACGATGACCCGATCCCCCAAAACGATCCCGGTTTGATTGACGGCATTTACCGCTGTGGCCGCAGGTTCGACCATCGCGGCTTCACCGGCTGAAATCCCTTCGGGAACGGTATATATATTTTTCGAGGGCATTTTAATATATTCCGCGAATGCACCTTGCTTTTTGATAATACCGACCTCGCTTCGATAATCACACAGATGGTAGGCTCCGCGTAGACATCTCAAGCATTCGCCACATCCGATGCTGACATCACCGACAACGAGGCTTCCTTCCGGTAGATGCCGAACCGCCCCCCCTGCTTTTTCAATTCGGCCCGACCATTCGTGGCCCGGTATCAAAGGGAGTTCGGTCAGGCCTTGTTTAATATACGGCATACTGCCATCGAACAGTTCGATGTCGGTGGAGCACACCCCTGTTGAACAGACCCGGATCAATACTTCATTGTCTTCAATGGTCGGAGTGATTACTTCCTCCAATCGGATATCCGAAGGCCCATGTATTCTAAGTGCTTTCAAGATTTCCTCCTGCTCCGGAAAAACCAAAAAAAGCGGCTTGAATGAGCTGATAACAACACATAAATAGAGCCTGTTCAATATTATTATATTTAATTATTACAGTAAGTTGTAATGTCGCGAAACTGAAGTTAACTCAAAAAAAACGGCATTTATGGACGGCTAATGATTAGGGGAAGCTTAAATTCACATTAAACTGCGGAACTATCGAAACCTATTTTAATGTATTGATTTAGGATTATTGAAAACAATATTATTAACAATATGATTAACTAAATGAATTTTTTTGTCAAGACATTTTTGGAAAAAAGCTCATCTTTGTCTGGTTAGAAATGTGCAAAAGATTTTGATGAAAAAAAGGTATGTCCGCAATTGACGGTTGGGAAGGGTGAAATGCTAAATGAAGGGTGATGGGGTGAAAAATGGTTCAAAAAGAGTGTGTTTATATCATGGGGTCCACCGAAATTAACGGTGATGTGAAAATAGGAGAGTATTCCTCGGTATGGAGCAAGGCGGTGATTCGAGGCGATGACTCCTATATCAGAATCGGAAAGAACACCAATATTCAGGATATGTGCGTGATTCACACAAAGCGCAACATACCCATTGAAATCGGAGATAACATTACCATAGGACATGGCGCTGTTATGCACTGCAGGAAGATTGGATCAAATTGCCTCATTGGAATGGGGGCTATGCAACTCAATAATGTGGAGATAGGGGAATATTCCATCATAGCGGCTGGTACGGTGATTGCGGGGAACAGGATATTACCTCAAAGATCCGCAGTAATGGGTTTTCCGGGAAAAATCGTGAGAAGGCTAAACAATACCGATAAGAAGAGGATAAGAGATGCAGCGCTGGACTACCTGCGCCTCTCAAAGTCGCACCATGAAGGAGGTCAAAATTGACTTTATGGATGGCAAGGCTCATTTGAAAAAATGCTTTTACACAAGTTTTGTGATATCTTTTGTTATCTCCGGATAATGTGTTGACATGATGGGGTCATGGCCTGGAAAAATCAGATCGATTGAAGAGGCCTTGCTCCGAAGTTTATCGTAAGTCTTCATCCATTCCACCAGGTTGACTATCAGAGCACTCGGCCAGTCCTCTCGGTAGTTGCGAAAAATATGGGCGCAGTCAGAACCGAGGATTGCCGTACCTCTTGTTGTATGGACGGCAACGGCCTGGAGGGCTACGGTATGTCCTGGGGAAAGGAGACATTTAATACCCGGCAGGATCTTTTTATCACCCTTTAGGAGCACGAGCCGATCAGTCCCTTCAAGGGAGGCCAGATAACTTTTCGAGGCTTCATCTGACACATGCTTGAAGGGAGGTCGTATTGCCATAGGATCTTTAATCCAGAATTGATATTCTTCATCTTGAATGTAAACTTTTGCATTTGGAAACAGACCCACACCACCCGCGTGATCCCAATGGATATGGGTGATAACAACGTGTTGGACCTCTTGGGCTCTCACATCAATTCTTGAAAGAAGCTCCGCAGGGTTTATGTACCCCATCAGGTTTCTGTCTTTGGCGAGCCCCGGCGAAACACCTGTATCCACAACGACCGTTTCTTTCCCTTTAATACACCAGATATAATAATTCCTCTTCGCGATCCTCTCCCATTCGCGAAGCCACAACAAGAAGGCTCCGGAGCTCTCCAATGGACCCGCATACTTTAGGGCATAAATCTCGTATTCTGCCATCATCATCTCCCATTTCAGATCTACAGTTTCATGGTTTTCTACGATGCGCTCATGGGGTGACCGAAGCGTTTTTTCATGTGGAATTGCGTTGTTGACTATGTTGACAAGTTTTTCTCAGTTCTTTCCGGTTTTGGGCTGGCCGACGTGAAATTCGATCCAAAAAGGCGCCGCAGATTCCAAAACAACTTCTGCCACAAAACCCAGATATCTTGCATGAACCCATACCAGGGCAATTGTAGTATTGTAGGAACCCGTATTAGAGTTGATATGAATCGACTGTATCAAGATTATGGTCGCAAAGGGGACTTCCCCACGGAGGGGAATTCGGCAACCAACTAAGGTTTTTCCTCCCAAAGGGCATCGCGCAGGCCTGAAGTTCTCTCTATGGTTTTGGGAACGGCTTGGCCAAAGACCTCTTCCCTGCCCATGATGGTCACCTCTTTTCTTGCTCGGGTGATGCCCGTGTAAATAAGCTCTCTCGTCAACACCGGTGTGTCCCGGTCCGGTAAAATCAAAAGGATTCTATCGAATTCCGATCCCTGGCACTTGTGCACGGTCATGGCATAAATGGTTTCATGCGCAGGGAGCCTCACTGGGTGCAGCCTTCGCATTTTTCCATCCTCGCCCGGGAAAAAGGCACGGAGCTCCATTTTCGAGGCGGAATCAGGGAATACAATCCCGACGTCCCCATTGAAAAGGTTTAGATTGTAGTCGTTGATGGTAATCATGACAGGTCTTCCTTTGTACCATCTCTGGCCGTGATCGATGAGCCTTTGCTTTCTTAGGGCGCCTTCAATCATGGCGTTCAGGGCGACGACGCCGTAGGGACCTTCCCTCAATGCACAGAGTACGCGAAAACTCTCGAGATGCTCAAAGGCCTCTTCCGGCGTTTTTGCCTTCAAGGTGTTCCTGAATCCCTGAACCACCGTATTCTTAATCCCGTAGGATAGGCGCTGTGGCTCCGGAAGGTTTTTCCACGTCGTATCTCCATGCTCTTCATCACGGAGTATAGCCATGGCCTGCTGAGCATCGCCCTGATTGACCGCGCGGCTAACAGCCCCAATCCCGCTCTCGGCGCCAAACCGGTAGCTTCTTGTCAAAAGCACGATAGAGTCCTGTAATCCCGATCCATCAACCTCGCCATCGCTTTCCCCTAATCGATATCCTGTGATGTCCTCAATGCTTTTGGCAAAGCCCGGAGAAAAGGCGTGGGACCGCCCCCTATCACAAATATCTCCCAGAACGGCGCCCGCTTCAACGGATGCAAGCTGATCTTTATCTCCCAAAAGGATCAACTGCGCTTGCGGGGGTAAGGATTGAACGAGTTTTGACATAAGAGGCAAGTCCACCATGGACGCTTCGTCGACCACAACCAGGTCTACCGGGAGTTCGTTTTCAGCGTTAAAACGAAAGTATGGCGAGCCCTGGATGCTCCCCAGAAGTCGGTGAATGGTGGAGGCATTTTCAGGAATGAGCTCTTTGATGGCACCGGGACATCGGAGTGCCCTTTTTGTTTTCTTGATTGCCTCCTGAAGCCTCATGGCCCCCTTCCCTGTCGGAGATACCAATGCAATACGAAGCCTCTGGGGACTGGCCTGTTCAAGAATAAGCGCCAGAATTTTTGTGACCGTCGTGGTTTTTCCCGTCCCCGGGCCTCCTGAAATCACACAAAATCCTTTGGCAATGGAGACAAGGACAGCTATCGCTTGCCAATCAGGGCCTTCCCCTTGAGCTGCCCCAAAAAGCCTCGCGAGCCCCTGTTTGATTGCAAACCCATTGATATCTAGCCTATTTTCTTGAACGCCTTCTCGAATAAACGAAGCCAGTCTTTCCTGGTACTCCCAGTACCGAAAAAGGTAGAGCCTGTGTTTCTCATCCAGAATAAGGGGTTTGAATTCCCCCGGCTTTCCTACAGCAGGACTCTCTTCAAGGATTTTTATCCATTCGGTCAATTGAGGACAGGTAACGATAGAACAATCGCCGACCTCATTTCTAATTAGCTCACCAGCCACAGTCGATAGATCCAGGCATACATGCCCTTGTCTTGTCATGCGGCTTACCAGGGCGGCCGCTAAAGACACCTCCTGTTTGGAGCCGGGTGATTCCCTTGTCATGAGCCTTGCAAAATGGACATCCAGGGAAGAAATGATGTCCTCTTGCTGGAGGCGATGGAGTATTTCAACTTCCATGTTTAGTCATTTCGAAAAACCATCAGCTTGGTTGATGATGTTATTAGGCTTTGCTTATTCATTGCACTATTGACTCTTCTCACACCCGCTCCCCTTCGCCTGTTCTCAGGGTCGCTAGTGCCCGCGGAGGCCGCAGAGTGTGACTATTTTTGACCTGATTCTTTGAGCGGAAGAATCAGGTCAATCCTCACGCCCTTCGGGGCAGATTATTACGGAGCCATATATGCCCTCGGAGCAAAAAAAATCTTTTCACCCTATATCAATCAATGCTTCACGCAACTCCGTTATCAGGTCGCCTGATGGCTTGTCATAAAAGATGCCGTACTCATTTCCTCTTTCCGCATCAACGCCCCGCAAAAAGATGTAGAAGACGCCTCCAAAGCCCTTTTCATATTCATATTGGGGCAGACGCAGTCTCAGGTATTGATCCAGGGCCACCGTGTAGATGTGATATTGGAGCGTGTAATAGTCCTCGACCATGGTTTGAAAGAGCATTTCTCGGCCATAGGCCTCCACACGATTTCCCAAATGATTCGACTTCCAATCCACGAGGTAGAATCGATCTTCGAACTGGAACACCAGATCCATGAATCCCTTCATAAAGCCCCTGGTCGGTGAGAATGTCAGACGTCCCATGTACTCCGTGAAGTTTGGGTCCACATCCGAATAACCGTGTTTTGTAAATAAGTTTTTTAACTGTCCGGATGCTATAGCCTTTAGGGGGAAATAAAATTGGAGTTCATTGAGCCGCTGCTTATTGTGAATCCGGGAAAGGGATAGGCCCTCTGAACCTGTGTCGAGCGGAACGTCAAGCACATCGGCGATCATCGCACTGACGGCGTCCTGCCACTCCGGATCGAAACCATAGGCCTGAAGCTTTTCGGATACCAGACTTTCTACGTGATGAGGGTTTCTGTCACCAAAATCCAGATTCTCAAAAATGCTGTGAAGACATGTGCCTGCCTTCGCCCCTTTTGGGAAGGAAAAGATGCTCCCCGGAGGCGCCTCGTCAATGGGAAATATGTCTTGGCCCCCTTCCTCTACGTATCCCGGAACATGCAATGCATCCCTATCAGCCAGTTCTGATGCGTGTACTTGCCCTGATGTCAGGGATGAAAAGCTGGATATGCGCCACTGGCGATTGATGCTTCCTGAAAACTCTCGACATGTCAGGGTCCTGTCCACGGGCGCCTCTCGTCTTATTTTAACGCCCCCATTTATGGGCATTTCGGTGATTTTAGCCCCGCCCCCCGCTTTTCCCATGATCCTTTTTGCATGCTCAAGAATGGCTTTGTTGTCCAGATTGCGAAATGTCTTTTCTGTGTTGTTCACCACGTCGTCTTTTTCCTTTAACCGGGTCGGATAGAAAAGATAGGCCGGCGCCGAAGTCTCCGCCCCTTTAATGCGCCCCCAGACCATATAACAACGGTTCTTTGCTCTTGTGAGAGCCACGTAGAATAGCCTCAGGTTCTCTGCCAGGCGTTCTTTCTCAGAGACCGATCGGTTTTGGCTTACCGACGCAGAACCCAGGTCGAGGGTGAGTCTCAGGTCCCTTCCTTCATTGTGAAAGGTGAATGGGTCCTTGGATTTCATGAGCCTGGATCCGTCCCAAAGAAAAGGGCAAAAGACGACGGGGTATTCAAGCCCTTTACTTTTGTGAATCGTCACAATCTTCACCGCATTCTCATCGCTTTCCAATCTCAACTGGTGCTCTTCCCTGCCGGTGAATTCTTCAGACCGTTGTTCGGAAATCCATTTGAGAACCCCTGGCATATTGAGCTTTCTTTCAACAGCGACCTCATGAATCACTTCAGCCAGGTGCAACAGGTTTGTATTGCGCCGCTCCCCATTGGGAAGAGACATGAGACGCACAAGCACCCCCTCGGTTGAGAGGAAATGTCTAAACATCCTCATAAAACCGCGTTCCGACCATATCTCATGATATTCCCTGAATTGCATGAGCCACCTTTCCCAAGCGCTCTCCTCTTCCATGATGCCACCCAAATCCTCCCCATTAATCCCGATCATATCGGTCGTCAGGGCCAACCTGATGGCTCTTTCGCTTTGGGGTGAGACAATACCTGCCAACAACCTCTGCATTTCCAGGGCTTCATGGGTGTCAAAGAGACTCCCCGTGCTGTATAGCACGCTTGGGATGTATAGCTTGGATAAGGCTTCCTGAACGAGATCGGCTTCTGCATTTCTTCGCACCAAGACGGCGATATCCGCCTCCTTGAGGGGTCGTTCCCCCAGCATCAACCGCTTTTTCTTTGCCTGCTCCAGCAACCTCGAAATCTCACCAGCCACTGCCCCGGGGATCATTTCACGGGCCAGCGTTTTCGTGATCGGTTTGCCCGGGCCTGCAAATCGGGTTGCATCCAGGAACCATAGTTGAAAGGGGGGGCCCGATTGTCCGCTCCTTTGACCTTGAGTTTCTTGAAAAGCGAACTTCAACTCTTCAATGGATTTGGCTCCTGCCGGGGCGGTTGGATGATAGGGAATTTTATCGTAAACAAAGGGCCTATCGGTATTTGTAAAGATCGTGTTAATGGCGCCGATCAGATCCTGATCAGATCGCCAGTTTTCGCCGAGATTGAAGCGGTCTTCCACATCCTCCGACGCGGCCATATAGGTGAAGACATCGGCCCCACGAAACCCATAAATCGCCTGTTTCGGATCGCCAATCAGATAGAGAATACTCTTCTCCTTTTCAAATGCCTTTTTGAAAATGTCATATTGCAGGGGATCGGTATCTTGAAATTCGTCAACCAAGGCTGCCGCGTATCTATCCCGGATTGCCTTGGCAAGCGCTTCACCGCCCGGGCCCTGCAAGACCTCATGCAGTCTCAACAGGAGATCGTCAAAGGATTGAATGTTCTTTTCCCTTTTCCTTTTGCCAAGTTCCTTTGTGATATAATGAAAGAGCTTTCCCTTGAGGCTGAGAAGGTCCAGTTCAAATGCTTCTTGCAGTTTCTGCTGTTTTTGAAGATGAATTTCGCAGAGGTCAAAGAAAGGATGCACCGGTGGATATTGGCCTTTTTTTATGGAGCGTTCCAGTTCGCCGGAGGTGAATTTCTCAAAACCCTTGAAAAGATATGAATCCTGCCCCGCTGAGTTCAAATAATAATCCATGCCCAAGATCCACACTGGAATCATGGATGTCCTGAACCTATTTCGGTTCAGTCCCTCAAAGCCGACCAAGATGTTTTCGACCTCCCCCCTGCAGGTCTTCCAGGATTTCTTGATGTCATGAAAGGAGGCTTTGAAATCCTTCTCAAGGATATCTGTTTCCTGTGCATCAACTTTGGGAATAATCTCCAGGAAGGGTTGAGATTCGATGTTCTTCAAGAGGGAAATAAGGTGATCCGGAATGAATCGATTCCTCAGGGCAAAATTCACAAAAAGGGCCGATGCCCTATAGAGGTGCATCCGCCAAAAATCCTCCAGTATCTCCCTTTTGAGGGTTTCCTGGTCGGGCACGAGTTCCGTGTCGAAAAGACTACTGCTCTCAAAGGCATAATCCCGGAGCATTCTTCTGCAAAACCCGTGAATCGTATGTATTGCCGCTTGGTCGAATTCACGGAGGGCCTCTCCGAGACACCTCAAAGCATTTTCCGGGTCTTTGACCTTCTTGACCAAACTATCGAGAAAGGCATCGTTACTCTCCCCTTCAGAAAGGGCCGAAAGGGCCTTTTTAAGTGAATTCCGAATCCTTTCCCGAAGTTCCTGGGTGGCGGCCTCGGTAAATGTGACAACGAGAATCTGGCTGATCGATAGCTTTAGTTCAATAAGAAGTCTCAAATAGAGACCGGCAATGGTGTATGTTTTGCCCGTTCCGGCACTGGCTTCTATGAGGTTTATGCCCTGCAGCGGACCGCTTAGGAGATCCAATGGTCTTGGCTGTTTCATGACCAAAATTTTCCTTCAAAAAAATATAACTGTTCAGCCACTAAGACACTAAGCCACCAAGATTATAACTAATGTGTTAGGTTCAGGATTTAGACTTCATATTCCTTCCCTGGCCCAGACCTGATTGATTAGGACCGGAGTTCAATAGGTTCCGGTTTTCGCCTGCTGCAATTACTCCATCCTATTCAACCGAGTTGCGCCAGGGCGGGCTTTGTGCCTTCGTGTCTTGGTGGCTAATCGGTTCCTGTTTGTGTGCAATCAAAGGTTCAAAGATCTCCAGCGATATCTCACGGAACTCTTGACCCAGTGAAACCGATTCCTTGAAACAGAGGTGATAGCTTGGGTCTTTGCACTCCCCGCGAACATAGTCGCTTCCCAACCAACTGGTTTTTGCCTTCAGCATGGCCTGCTCATCCGAGCTCCGCTTGGATAGTATCTCCCTGGCATAGATATACGAAGACTCGGGGTAGAATTGAAGGGGCGCCCTCAGTCCCGACCAATACCTATCCAGGAGACCCGCAAGATGGATCTCCGGATCTTTTACCGGAGAATAGGAAAAAGAGGCCCATCCCCTTTCTTGCCATTGATTGGATTCCAGGCCTGCATAGATACTCTTTCGTGGATAAAGGTCCGACCTGCATTGATTTAAGAGGAGATGGGTAATCCAGAGCCGGAGCAGGTCCCTGGCCGTTGTTTTTGCATAGCGGAAATGAATCAATCCATGGGGATAGATCGGTCCGACTTGTCCGGTAAGATGCATCCCTCCCAGTTGTAGGTCTATCTCGAGGGGATCGAGAGTTTCCCCTTCCATTAGACTGCCGGTCTTTTCCGCAAAATGATCGATGCCTTGTATGAGATGCTCATAGATGCACCTCCCCACAGTGCCGTGTGGAAGCTGGCCTGAGGCTCGCGTCACCCCAAAGGCCTTTTTCAAATCCTGCCCCCCGAGCCTTTTTATAAGGAGTCTCGCCTCAAGCAGGTACTTTTCGAGCCCCTTAAGGCTGAAGGCCTCCTTATCCTCCAAAATCGGGACCTCGTCTTCAGGAAAAATCCCGAGGCGATTGTTCAAAAGGAATCTCGTTGGATTTCCGAAAAATCGGCACAGGCCTTCCACATCTACATTTCTCCACTCTTGATCCGGCGCCTTCAATCCGATCGAGAAGAAGGGCGCAGGGTCCTTCGGCCCTTTGATGAGGCGTTTTGCTGTCTCGAAGTTTTCTTTGGAATAGCTGAATAGGTTGCCGTCGGATTTAAAGTATTCAGGACTGAAGGCCTGAAGGCGATGCTTGATGAGGATCTGCTCAAGAATATTCCTCTTGCCCTTGTTTGCGAAGCCCTGTTCCATATAATCCATAAGTTCGCTTACCAGGACGGAAGGAGAGATGGGACTGTTGTCCTGGATGCTTTGTCCAACGTAGCTGAGATAGAGGGTGTCCCTGGCTGATAGGATGGCTTCAAGAAAAAGATATCGGTCGTCGTTTCGGCGTGACCGATCCCCGGGCCGAGGCTTCTTGGCCATGAGATCAAATCCTAAGGGCCTGGATTCCCGGGGATAGGCATCGCCGTTCATACCCACAAGACAGATAACCCGAAAGGGAATACTGCGCATGGGGAGCATGGCGCAAAAGGTGATCCCGCCCGTGATGAACCCAAACCCGAACCCCTCTCGCTCAAAACAGGAAACCAGATGGGATTTGATCACGTGTATATCAACCTTTTCAGTGTAGCCGGAGAGCTTTTCAATTTCCTCCAACTCCAAAACGGAACGCCGCAGCACCTGCATTTCTCTTTCCCCTTCCTCGTGGTGGAGAAAAAAATCGTCGAGAAGCCCCATCAGCACAGGAGACCATTCGCCCAGGGTCCTGATTTGACCCAGCAGGTTGACCTTAGAGTCGAGAAGATCCAGAAATTCAGCTAAAGTCCCCAGGACCTGCGTTTCGCTTCCTTCAATATGGTCGTAGGGTAATATCCCTTCAAACAGGGTTTCATTGTGTCCGGGCATGGCATAACCGAGCAAAAGCCGATCGATACCGGCCTTCCAGGTGTTTTCCTCAAAAGCGGGCAACCCTGCTTGATTTCGACTTTCATGATCGATGCCCCACCTGATGTGGGTCTTCCTTACCCATTCCCTGATAAGCCCAACGTCCATTTCCGAGAGGCCGAACCGGCAACCTATGGTCCGCGACTCGAGAAGGGCCATGACCTGCTGCGCCCCAAAGCGACTTTCCCAAAGATCCAGGATAGTGAAAAAGGAATCGATGATTTCGCTTTCTTTCCTGATGCTTTGGTCTGCAATACTGAAGGGAATCCTTTTGGGATCATCCGGCGGTACATCAAAAACCGCCTGAATATAGGGCGCATAGGCTTCGATATCGGGCGTCATGACTAGGATATCTTTGGGCTGCAGCATCGGATCTTTGTCGAACCTATCCAAGAGATAATCCTGGAGCACCTCCATTTCCCGTTTGGGGCCATGACATGAATGGACCTGAATGGATTTGTCGTCCCCCAAAATGGGCGGTCTCTTGAATCCTGTTTTAGCCCTGTCTCTTAGATGTAAAATATCCGACTGTACGCAATGGAGAAGGGTTCCCTCCCCTGGGTCCTGAAAGGATGTAAAATCTTCTTTGTCAAACTCATTTACCATGTCGAAAAATTCCCTGCCCAAGGCCCCCATGGATGCAAGGAGGCTGTTGCCTTTTTCCAGATGAAGTTCTTCGTAGGATGAAACACGCTCGGTTTCCCTTCCGGCGATCCTCTTCATCTCCCATTCGGAGAGGATATCCCCCCAGAATTCGCCGCAGGGATTCATAAGAAATATATTTACCTGTAGAAAATGGGACAAGGCTTCCAAGACCTGCATATAGAAACGCGGAAGGGTTGAGATCCCGAAAACGGTTACCCTATCCGGAAGCGCGGATACATCCCTAGAGGAACTCAGGGCCTGAAGGAATGCCCTTCCCAGGGCCGCCCGATGCATTCCTTCCTGTCCTTTGACCAATTCCCTCCACAGCAAGGCCTGCCAATGGCTTTCCGCTCCGCTTTCCCAACGGAAAATCATGTCGGGTCTGAACAGGAGATACTGGTCAAAGAGGTCTGCAATTCGCTCTGAGAGCTGGAATCGTTTGAGATCCACCCTGTCTTCACTCAGGTAGACACGCAAGGGCTTGAACGCCGGTTGAGGCAGGCAGGAAGGAAGGTGTTCCATAATTCGCCATGTCATGATTCCGGGGTCGAAGGGTGACACCTCGGTTAGTTCTGGCAGGAATTCATAAATCAGTTGTTGGACAAAGGTATTGGGGAAGGGGAACCGGTAATTGGCGCAAATACCGTGGTAATGAGCCAGCTCCATGCATAACCATCGCTCCATGCCCAGGCTTTGCACCACGATCACCTCTTGGTCCAGTGGGGAGCCCAAAGGGGTGCGCAGGACATCAGCCAATGTTTCAGCAAGAATTTCAAGTCTGTTGCTGGTGAAAACGCTCAGTGTCATAAACTTAGTTCGCTTCGCTCACAAATGGAATACTGGAATGATGGGTTCTAGAAAAATAGGGTTCAAGGGTTCAGGGTTCAGCGCCGCCTCTGGCCGCCTAAGCGGCCAGTTTGATCAAAAAACTGACTCCAGCGTTGCTTAGTCAGATACGAGGGTTCAAGGTTCAAAGGTTTAAGAAAAACGCAACCTCTGAACGCCGAACGTTGAACGGGGAACCTTAGGGATGAAGCATTTTCGAGACGTTTAACATTTGATTTTCAGGGATTTAGGGATGATTCGAAAGGAAAATTCATTCCTCGTCCAGGCGACATTCCCATCGATCTGAAGCCGAAGGGGTTGATCCAATGCTACTCTCATCTGTCGGCAAATGTGATATTGGCCGATCCTATTGCCAACCACGAACGCCTCTCCGGCGGCCATGGCTGCCTTGAATAGACCGCAATCCATCCACAGACAGTGTAATCGACGGTCATCAAACCTGGCTTTTGGAACCATGCGCATGCCATAGCCATAGTATGGCTGTTTCATTACCATAAGACTCAGGAGATCTTCCACCTGATATTTTGCCCCATCCAACGCGACCTGTGCGTTGGCACGTTCGTAATCCCTTAAACAGGCTCTGAGAATTGCCCTTAGATAGGACCCGATACCCTTTTTTCCTTCAGCTGCGAACCGGTCCTTCAGACGAATGATCGCCCCTTCAATCCCCATAGAGGCCATGAACGCGCGTCTCTTGTCATCGCATAGGATCAAGTCATAGTCCTGGGTTTTGCCCTCTCTAATTCTTACGGCTATTTCTGCGAGAGATCCCCTGTATCCAAGGGCATGCCCCATGGCATTCCCTGTCCCGAGCGGCAGGTAAGCGATTGTTTTTTGAGAGGTGTCGATGGCGTTTATGATATCTGAGAGGGTACCGTCTCCGCCGGCCACAACCAACGCATCGCATTCTTCGGCAATCTGTTGTGCACATTCAGCAAATTCTTCGGAAGTTGCCGCCTCCAGACCGCATATTTTTGCATTTAAGATATCGGCCGGCTTTCCCAACGCCTCTACCTTCTGGTCTACGGTCATCTTTCCTGCAACGGGGTTGGTGATGATGGCGTAGCGCATTTTCGCTGTTTTAGAGATTGAAATTTCGTAACATTTTAGCCCTTTTCAATTAAGCAGGGGCTCAGCAATCTCTTTACCGGGACGAAGAGGCTCATAGGCAATGCAAAGGGAATTGCTCGCTAGGCGGGCGGGTGGATGGCTTTGAGAAATCTAGAGATCACCTTCTGGCGATTGATGGGAATTGCTCGCCGCCCGCCAATGGAAGGCTTTTTGCCAAGGGTTGGCTCACTGAACCGAGTTCGTCCCTTCCAAGAGATCCCCAAGTCCCTACTCAATCAAGCGAGTTTTTGCATCCAAAGTGTTACGCATTTTATGAATACCGAAATGTGTACAGGAAGAAAGTTGATAGCAACTGATACTCTCAGCATAGCATAGAGGAGGGTAATTGGCTATCTACCAAAAAGCAAAAACCACCTGCCATTCGTTTTGGATAGCTCCGATTGTCAGGCGGTTTTTATTTTTTGGATTTATAGGAAAGCCGTGAGCGGCAATCACTACATAAATGAAACCATGACATCCCTAGGAAGCCATCTGTCCATCTCTGTCACTTTCACTCCATTTTTCAATGACACTCTGAAGCGCCTGAGGATCAACGGGTTTTGAGATATAGTCGTCCATTCCCGCCTCAAGACATCTCTCTTTGTCACCCTTCATGGCATGGGCGGTCATGGCAATGATGGGTATACGAGTTGCGGGTCCATTCTCTTTCTCACGAATGGCTCTTGTGGCATTTAAGCCATCCATGACCGGCATCTGGACGTCCATGAACACCAAATCAAAGGGCCCCTTTTCCACTTGGTCCAGTGCTTCTTGACCGTTCTCCGCGACCGTCACCGAATGGCCTAATTTCTCAAGGACTTTCAAAGCCATTTGTTGATTGATGAAATTGTCCTCAGCCAGCAGGATACTGAGCCTTTGCCTTTGCCTTTCCTCCATAATCCTGTGCCTCGTAATGAGGTCCTTTTTTCCGGTCGCAGCTTCCCGTTCTTCCTGGCTCAAGGCCATTTTAATGGCATCAAAGAGTTCTAATTGCTTTATCGGTTTTACAAGGTAGGCGGAAATTCCCAGTTCCACACAACGAGCCGCGTCGCCTTTCATTCCCGAAGAAGTTAGCATGAGAATTTTTGTATCTCCAAGATCCGGATTCTCCCTGATTTGCTTGCTGGCTTCGAATCCATCCATCTCCGGCATTTGGTAATCCATTAGTATGAGGTCATAGGGTTTGGCTTCTTTTGCCGCTCTTTTCAGCTCTTTTACTCCCTCCTCACCATGGGCAGCCTCCTTGGCAAAAAGGCCGAATCCAAAAACCATTTCACGCAGGATGCGCCGGTTCGTGGCGTTATCATCGATGATCAGGGCCTTTTGTCCCTCCGGATTGATGGAATCCAAATTCCAGGTTGGCGGTCCCTTTTCGTCCATGAAACCAAGCTTTGCTCTAAAATGAAATATACTCCCTTTTCCGACTTCGCTTTCAACCCAGATCCTCCCTCCCATCATCTCGATAAAGCGCTTGGAAATGGCCAATCCTAACCCAGTCCCTCCGTATTTACGAGTCGCTGAACCATCTACTTGGGAGAAACTCTCGAAGATCAAGCCCAGTTTCTCCGGTGAAATCCCAATTCCGGTGTCAGAGACGGTGAAATGGAGCATGATTGAATCTTCATATTTATGCTCAACCTCGCAACAAATGAGTATCTCTCCCGCGTCAGTAAATTTTATGGCATTGCCGACCAAATTAACGATAACCTGTCTAAGCCTTCCCGGATCGCCCATTAAATACTCCGGAACCTCGGGTTTAACATGGCATACAAGTTCCAAATCCTTCTCTTCTGCCTTCACAGCTAATGCCTCGGCAGCAAAATCCACTGCCGTTCGCAGATCGAAATCAATTTCTTCGAGTTCCATGTGACCTGCCTCTATCTTGGAAAAATCCAAAATGTCGTTCACAATGCCCAACAGATGATCGGAAGACATTCTTACGGCTTCAAGGTACTCTCTTTGTTCCTCCGTTAGATCGGTGTCCAGGGCAAGGCCTGTATGTCCAATAATGCCGTTCATAGGGGTCCTAATCTCGTGGCTCATATTGGCCAAGAACTCACTCTTTGCCTCACTGGCAGCCTCGGCCGCTTCCTTCGCTTTTTGAAGCTCGAGTTTCTCATCCTTGCGCTTCGTGATGTCTCTGAGAATTCCCCGAAATCCAGTTGGTTGCCCTTCAAAATTTCTTATCAAGGATACTGTTACTTCTACATTGATCCTAGCGCCGTCTTTGGGTCTTATGATGTCATACTCAAACCCCTCTAATGGTTCTCCTGTTTTAAAAACCCTGTTATAGGCTCGATATATTTTTTCCGCATCCTCACGGTCAGTATACTCTTCATAATGAAGACCCATGAGTGTTTCATTGGGAGAATTAACTATTCTTTCCAATGCATCATTAAAAAATGTGAGATTGCCTGCCAAATCAACCTCAAAATAGGCATCTTCGATACCTTCAATAATCGTTCGGTATCGCTCTTCACTTTCCCGAAGCGCTTCTTCCGCTTTCTTGCGATTTGTGATGTCTTCACCCGAACTAAGGGTAGAGACTATCTTCCCGGTTTCGTCCCGGATTAGGGTATTATGCCATGCTATGGTTTTCTCTTCGCCGGTTTTTGTTAGCACGGAATTCTCATAGTATTCCACATTCTCGACTTTGCCGGCCATCAGGCTATCAAAAACCGCTTTCACTTGATCCCTAGCACTATGATGGATGAAGTTGTCAAACCAATTCTTTCCTATAACCTCCTCTGCCGAATATCCTAAAACATCGGCCCCTTTTTTGTTAATGAGCGAAACGGTTTGGTCAGGGCTGAGGGCCACGATCACAGCGCCGGCGATGTTAAGATACTGCTGTGCTCGATCTCTTTCTCTTGTAACGGCTTCTTCGGCCCGCTTGCGCTCTTCCAGATCCCGCTTGGCTTTGGCATGAAGTTCGGCATTGGCCAAAGATGCCGCCGCAAGGGCGGCAAATCGATTGAGAATGTCGACTTCATTCTTGCCAAAGCATTTTCCATCCTCTGTGTATGCGAGGACGAGCGTACCAAAAAACTCGCCCTGGAATACCAGCGGCACGCCAATACAGGCCTTTACTGAACTCCACCTCGAATCCGGATGGCGACCCGCCCAATTGGAATAATCGTTTTTCACTAACGCGCTATTTGTCTCCAGCACCTTGCCTGACAGGCCCGCACCGCGCTTCGTATGATAGCCAATATAATCACCGTATATCCCCTGACCCACTTTAATCTCCAAGGTATCCTGATCGATCTTAGCAAAAACACAGCCGTGGGCCGATCCTATAAGCTCAAGAGCACGGGAGACTATCAACCTGAGAAGCTCATCCAGTTCATTCTGTCGTGCCAGATCAAAGGCCAGGTTATTCAAAACCTTCAGATATTCGTTTTTCTTATCCAATTCAGCGGTTCGCTCAATGACCCGCTGTTCAAGGGATTCATTCAACTCTTTGATTTCTTCGTAAAGTCTTGAATTGTTCAGGGCTATGGCGGCCAGTTCGCCGAAACGACTAAGGACATCGATGGTCTCTTTTCGGAATCCTTTTCCAGGCTTATTATTGATTAATCCGATCACCCCTGTGACACGGCCCCCTGATTTTAGGGGTATTCCCACAATGTTCTCGATGGCATCCCAGTAGGGGTCGGGATGCCGTCCTTCCCAGGAACGGTAATCATCAACCACCATGGGGCTGCCCGATAACCACACTTTACCTGCCAAGCCTTCACCGGGCTTCATACAGAACCCTGTTTTCTGCCCGTAAATTCCCAATCCAACCTTTAATTCAACCACTTCTTTATCTGAATCGTAGAGGAACAAAAAACCGTGCTTGGTTTTGACTAGATCTGCTGCCCTTCCAACTATGGCCTCCAGCAATTCACCCAGATTCAACCGGCTCATCAATCCGAGTGTCGTTTCGTGTAAGGCATCTAAGAAAGCGCTTCTTTGGTTTAGTGCGGCCTCAGCCTGTTCGAGCACTATGATGTTCCCGGCACTCCCTATCTGAGCTCCCATGCGGGTGCTCTCGTCTTCTAGCAGGGCATCCTGCGCGCTCAGTGCCTCCTCCGCCATATTCTTCCAATAGGCGACCTGCTGCTCAAGGTCTTCAATTCGCTGCTGAAATTGGTTTTGATTTGCTTTCATGATTATATGAACATGACCCGGGATACACAGGTCCTCATTCTATGACATCCTTTATGAATTTACCGGTCGAATTGAGCAATCCGCGATAGATTTTAGCTCGTAAAAATCCAATAATTATTCGTGCAAAAAAAGTGCCATCATTTTGCTCTTAACTTCCCGAATTTCTCTGCACGAGCTTCGACCTAGGGCATGGAAAAACGGCATCCTATCTGATGTCAGTATCGGACCTTTTAAAACAGCCCTATTTTGGTTATTAGGATTGGATTTCAGGTTGGGAAGTATTTGAAACTACAGAAAAAGAAAACGCTTTTGGCCGGGTTTGGGATGCCCTATTTCATGTATTTGTCGATGCTTTTGAGAAAAGTCCTCGTATCGATGGGCTTGGTTATGTAGTTGTCGCAGCCAGCATCTCTGGCCTTATCTTCATCGCCGATCATCGCATGGGAACTGAGAGCAATGATCGGTATCGTGTTTAAATCAGGATCCCCTTTTATGATGCGGGTTGCGCTAAGACCGTCCATTCCTGGAAGCTGTATGTCCATGAGTATCAGGTCCGGCTTGTGTTCGCGGACCAGTTCTATACCGGTTTCAGCGTCTAAGGCCTTGATTAAGGTGCATTTAGTCGTTTGCAGCACGGCTTCTACAAGCTTTATGTTCAATTCATTATCTTCAATGATTAAAATTTTCATTTTTTTCACGACTTACTCAGGAAACACGCTTCAACGCCTAAAGCACTTTGCTGAAACATTTGCCTCTATACCGTATATCGGCATTTTACCTGTAATCTTGAGATCTATGACAATCGCTTGGGCGGGTGTTGAATCCCCTTTCGGGAAGGTTTCACTTGAAATTCGGTCAACATCTCTTGTTAGCTCCTTACATGCCGATTGTTTGACTAAATGTGTCAAACAATTTCGATTAGG
>CAYWMP010000028.1:18442-42676 GCA_964459445.1 uncultured Desulfobacteraceae bacterium | reverse complement strand
AACGCCAAACTATCTCATACTTGACATCAATGTATTAACAAACCGGTAATGCTCCGAGCCCGGATGTTTTCAGAAATGACCTGCGCGTGAAACCGTGGGAGGAATGGGTTTGGTTTTTCATTTGGAAACGCCTATTTACTTTGTTAGTCGTTTTTTCTTCACAACCTCACACAAAAAATATAGGGCTCATGGGGCACATTAACAAGAACAGGACCGTTGAGATTTTGGTTTCGGTGTGAGATTGTTGGAAGGTTAGACTAAGGAGTAAGGAGCCTTTTATGGAAGATTGCAGAGTGGATTTTAAAAAAATCCCATGGGAAAATCCGGCACCGGGCGCACGCTTCAAGGCATTTAGAAACAATGATCAGCAGTTGCGTCTGGTTGAATTCAGCAAGGAATTTGAGGAACCTGATTGGTGTACCAGGGGACATGTGGGATATGTCCTGGAAGGTCATATGGAAATTGATTTTAGTGGCAAGTGGGTCACTTTTAAGGCCGGAGACGGTGTGTTTATTCCGGCCGGAGATACCCACAAACACAAAGCCAAAGTTGTCTCGGAGCGGGTAAGACTCATATTGGTCGAAGATAGTTAGTGCCCAGCCATAAACGGCCATTTTTCACAATTTTCAGTCTTCGCTAACCTGCCGTCGTTGAAGCTATGGCGCGGCAAGAGCTACGACGCGACAAGCAGCGTCAGACTCAAATTCTAATCCTCAAAATACTTCAATGTATTCCTACGGTTAGAATTTTCGTCTTCCCCCGCACAAAGTACGGGATCTTCGACTTGAAATTGCAAAAACTATCTCGTTTATGGATGAACACTAGTTAGCGGAAAGATAAACGAAGGGGAGGAGGAATAACTATGACGAGCAAAAACGCGGCGATGGAAGCAATATTCAAGAGGAGAAGCATTCGGAAGTATGGAAAAAAGCCCATTTCCGATGATGAAATCAAGGAATTGCTCGAAGCAGCAATGGCGGCGCCATCGGCCGGCAATGAGCAACCCTGGCAATTCATCGTAATCAAAGATCGAGTCACACTCGATCAGATACCCAATGTTCATCCTTACTCCGGTATGGTGAAACAGGCTTCACTCGCTATCCTGGTATGCGGGGACATGGGTCTTGTTAAGCATGATGAGATGTGGATTCAAGACTGTTCGGCAGCAACGGAAAATCTCCTTATTGCCGTTTCGGCTAAAGGTTTGGGGGCAGTCTGGCTGGGAGTGTATCCCAGAAAAGAGAGGATCAAGGGACTCCGGACATTATTGGGAATTCCCAAAACCGTCTATCCATTCGCCTTGGTGCCGATTGGGTATCCAGCGGAGAAGAAGCCTCCTGCCAATAGATTTAAGAAGTCCAGGGTTCACTATGACAAGTGGTAAAAATGAGAAGATCTCGTAACATTTTAAATCTATTCCGCGTCTTACAAAACAGCCATTAAAAGGTTCGAATGAGACTAAAGACCCGGCAAAAAACAGTTGAAGCCACCGTAATATGAGGTCAATTTGGAATTTTCAGGCAATATTGAAAAATCTAAGTCCAAAAAAATATTTACCGAAGGTGTATCATGTTACTGAGAACCTACCGCAAAGAGATCTTCCGACCGGAATGTAACCCAAGCTTTCAGTCCCTTCATTGCATCGCGCATCTGAAAGATGATGTGAGTGATGTTCTCCCATACCTTAATGCGGCCCTGGGCGGAGATACCTACACCCATGAACCGCCAACAGTGACTTTCAAATTGCATGGAAAATTGATCACGGTAAGTGGGAAACAGATTGCGGTCAACGCGCTCAAAGATGAAGAAGAGGCCGACAAGATATTGGAGTGGATCAAGCGGGAAATCAATGAAATCTGGGATAACCGCGAGTCGATAGAACCCAGTTTTCAGGGGGCCTCAAAACCCAAGGTTTTTGAAATATTAAAACTTCTGCCCAAGACCAACTGCCGGGAATGCGGGCAGCCCACCTGTATGGTATTTGCTTCGCTGATCGCAGAGGGAGCAAAAGGACCAAATGATTGTCCACCTCTGGCCGAATCCCAGAAAAGCGAACTGGAAAATTATCTCGACGGGTATTCCGTAGATTTATAGCTATTATCAAGCCTAGCCAATAACCAAGTGTTTGCGACGAGTTATATTCATGGCAAGGTACGCAAAATGACTGATCTCAAAAAGCGGGTTGCTGAAGTGGTTTTTTCAAGGGATCCGAACAATTTGGAATTGATCAGGGAGAGGCTTTGTGTGTTATAAAATGCAGCGGAGAGGTTGAAAAAGCTGTAGATGAACCTTTTACGAAGCCCTTGAGGAGGTGAAATGAAAATCCATTTCTACTGGATGGGCGGCGCAAGTTGGGTGGTTAAAGCCGATGGGGCTTATATCGGTTGTGATCCGACATTTGCGCCTGCAGGCACGGATTACAGTCCCGGAAAAAGACTGATCGAACCGAAGCCCTTAAAAGATGGTACAGACAAAATCCGTTGTTGGCTCCTTACTCACAACCATTTCGATCACATTGATGAAGAGGGACTTGCCTATATCTCTCCATCAGCGAGAGTAATCGCACACCCAAATCTCACCCCACGTCTGGAGGGGCGATTCAAAGATCTGGTTTATCTGAATTGGGATGAAATGACTTCTTTCCAAATGGGAAGCCTAGAGGTATCCGTAACTGCGATACCCGGGATTCACGGAAGCAGTCCTAAGATGATCAAAGCCATGGGGCAGGTAAACGGCTACC
This sequence comes from uncultured Desulfobacteraceae bacterium, assembly GCA_964459445.1. Lineage (GTDB taxonomy): Bacteria > Desulfobacterota > DSM-4660 > Desulfatiglandales > HGW-15 > CAYWMP01. The sequence goes on along the minus strand of CAYWMP010000028.1, from coordinate 39,936 downwards.
TAATGGAACTCACAAGCGAAGGCACATCCAGGAGCATTTATATCACCGCTGATACTGTGCCCGATGAACGGATTTATGGGGCCTTGAAGGGGAAGGCCATAGATATCCTGATCGCAAATCTGGGCAACGCCTTCGCATCGAAATCCGGAGGCCCGATTACGCTATCGGTAGATGGTTTTAAGGAGTTGCTGACCAAACTCAATCCGGAAATAGCCCTTCCGGTCCATATGACCGATTTTGATTGGTTCGAAATGTCTGACTCAGATCTATCATCATTGGAAAACACTCTTGGCGTGGTTAAGCCCGAAATGGGTACCTGGCTTGAACTGAAGGGCGAATAATCAAAGGCTGAAGGTACAGGGTTTAGGGAATCTATCAAAACACAGGGGAAAAAGATGATACGACCGATTGCAAAAGTGACAATGGATATGAATGAGGAACACTTCTCCAAGATCTGGATAAATATTGTGAGAAGGCCGTGGAGTTGGGGGCCTCAAAGGCCGCGAAAGTCAAGGGAGAGGAGATCCCGGTTGAAGACCGGGTAACCATGAAATGTGAGGTCCCCCGGTGCTTTGGGTTTGGAACAGGCGCCAACTGCCCACCCCATACCCTCAAACCTGGAGAATTGAGGGAGCGATGGTGTTCTATTGGGGCTTATCATCGTTCAATAGTATTTAGCCGGTCATAAACTAGCGAGTGGAAATATGAAAATTCCCCAATTTGAATTAGAAAGGTACTTTGCAGAACATGAGTTCACCGCACCCTATCTGCTCTGTTGTTCCGATTGCGAATCCTTCTCCCTTCAAGAAATCCTCGGTATGGAGCCGGGGGCTGCGGATGCATTTCAGGAATTGTGGCTTGGGTATACCGAATCACTGGGTCACCCGATCCTGCGAAAGCAAATATCGAGCCTTTATGAAGTCACCCATGCCGATCAACTCCTCGTCTATTCCGGTGCAGAGGAGGCCATTTTTGCCTTTATGAATGTCATGCTCGAAAAGGGTGACCATGTTGTGGTGCATTACCCGGCCTATCAATCGCTATTTGAGATTGCCAGGGCCATTGGGTGTGATTTGACGCTGTGGCAGGGGGTGGATGAGCAAAACTGGAAACTCGATATGGAATATTTGAAGAACAGCCTCCGACCGGACACCAAAGCCGTAATTATTAATTGCCCTCATAATCCGACCGGATTCCTGATGGAAAAAGCGGATTTTGAAGAACTGATCTCGCTATCTCAAAGGCACGGATTTATCCTTTTCTCAGACGAGGTGTACCGCTTCCTGGAATATGATGAGAAAGACAGACTCCCCGCACTATGTGATGTGGATGAACGAGGGGTGTCTTTGGGGGTCATGTCCAAGAGTTTCGGGCTGGCTGGTCTTCGAATCGGCTGGGCGGCGACACGGAATCGGGAGCTCTTTGATAAATTGGCTGCGTACAAGGATTACACCACGATATGCAACAGTGCACCCAGTGAATTTCTCGCAACTGTTGCTCTGAAGCACAAAGGCCGGCTTGTTGAGAGGAATCTTGGCATTATTCACAAAAACCTCAAAATCCTGGAACAGTTCTTTTCCAAACATGGGGACATATTTCGATGGGCTCCTCCTAAGGCAGGGCCCATTGCCTTTCCGGCTCTTGCTAACGGGCAGCAAATTGTTTCTTTTTGCAGGGATTTGGTGAAAAATTCGGGCGTATTGCTCGTGCCTGGAACCATTTACGGAGATTTTAGAAAGAATTTCAGAATCGGATTCGGGCGCGAAAACCTCTCTGAATGCATAGAAAAGCTGGATGATTATCTCAAATCGGTCCAATAAAATATGTGGGATTACCATGGAAATCAAATACGAGAATGGATTGCCGGATAGAGATGAATATGGGGCGCTGTTTGAGACGACAGGGTGGAATAAACATTACCAGGCAAGCCCGAAAGAGCTTGATAAGGCTATATCCGGGAGTTGGTTTGCGACATCTGCCTATCATGAAGATCAACTCGTTGGTTTCGGCAGGGTACTTTCCGATGGCGTTCTCTATGCACTTATTGCGGATTTAATAGTGATTCCGAAATATCAAGGCAAGGGCATCGGAAGCAACCTTCTAGATCAACTCCTTGATCATTGCAGATCAGAGGGCCTGCGCATTGTTTGGTTATTTTCGGTGCCAGGGAAGATGGCATTCTACGAAAGGTACGGGTTTATCCGAAGACCGGAAGACGCCCAGGGTATGCAGTTAAAGCTTTGCTGATAAAACGAATGAGAATCGAAAAGTTTAATAAAGGAGTGGGGTCATGGAACCGGAAAAGAAAAGTCCATTTAAAGCGAAACGCATTACAAGGAGCTATAGACAAGCCATCAATGCGGATCCACAAACCGTGTTTCCGTTGATCTGTCCAGTGAGAGAGGCGGAATGGTTGGATGGATGGGATTACGACCTGATCTATTCGGAATCCGGATATGCAGAGGAGGGCTGCGTTTTCATATCCCGGCAGGAGGGAGAAAACGATACCATCTGGGTGATTACAAAGCACAATAAAGACCGAGGAATCGTCGAGTTCGCCAGAATCACGCCTGGTTCCAGGGCGACAAAACTGACGGTTTCCATTAAAGATGAAAAGGAAGGCAAATCCTGGATTGAGATTGCCTATACTTTTACGGCCCTGAACGAGGAAGGGAACAGGTTCATCGAGGATCTCACGGAAGAGCGTTTCAATGAAGGCATGAAATTCTGGGAGGCTTCAATGAATCACTATCTTGAAACAGGCGAATTGCTTAAAGCCCCGGCTAAATGAGAAAATGGAGATGAAAATGGATTACGCTGAAATTCTGGAACACCTTGCACCTTGTGGGCTAAGCTGCAAAAAATGCTTTGCCTATACAAAAGGCGATATCGGGTTGCATAGCCAGGAACTGCAAAAATTACTTGGGAATTTTGACATCTACGCGGAGAGGTTCTCGGCTTTTATTCCGGCTTTCAAGGATTACCCATTCTTTAAAAATATGCTGGCCTTTTTTGCAGAACCCGATTGTGAAGGCTGCCGAAAAGGCACATGTAAATATCCCAATTGCGGTGTAGTTGACTGCCATAGAGAAAAGGGCGTGGACTATTGTTTTCAATGTGAGGAATTTCCCTGCGATAGGACCAACTTCGATCCTCATCTTCAAAAACGCTGGATCAAGATGAATAGCCGAATGAAAAAGATCGGTATTGAGGGGTATTGGGAAGAAACAAAGGATGTGTGTCGATATATTTGACACCTTCCGAACAGAAATGGCCCTTTTCCACAATATCAGCGTCAATCTTCTGGATTGTTTGTGCGACATACCCTTGGTATGCCTCCGCGCAATCCCTCGATTTCCTTGATCTTGTAAAAAATGGCTCATTACTGGACTACAAGATCTCAATGATCTAAGTGCACTCTTTATCATTTTGTTTTAGAAGCAACAATTGAGAGTATTGCTAGGAGGGCCATCTGATTTTGCATGAATGAGTAAGGAGACTTCATGGGAAAGGTTGATTACGAGATTGAGCTTGAGATTTACAAAGGTGATGGGTGTGATCTTCACAGGGTCGGAGATAAATTCAAATATCCGGATGATGTGGGGAGGGTTTGTCCTTGGTTAATGGATAGTGTGAACAGTATGATCCGAACCCTCCAATTCGGCGGGACATTGCCATGGAAATATGAGGGAACGACATACGAAAAGAAAATCGATCCTGAGGGGAGGACAACGGAGTTCGTGCGATGCCCGGATCCCACTGACGCAGGCGTTGTCATGAAGATCACTCGAAAAAAGCTTGTTGAGCCCAAAAAGGTCGAATGGGCCTAACATCTGGGCATACACATCCGTCTGCTTGAGAGATGATTAACTCCCAAGTTGCTGGACTTCGTAGAGGAGGTTTATGATGAATAACGATATAGCAAAACGGAGTAGAGAGCATTTTGAATCGGGATTCTATTGCGCGGAAAGTGTATTGCTTGCCGTGGCGGAAAGTAGGGGCATCAAATCTGACCTTATACCAAAGATGGCTACGGGCTTTTGTAGTGGGCTTTCAAGGACCTGCGGTATTTGTGGGGCCCTTAGCGGGGCCATCATGGCCCTCAACATGGTCCATGGAAGAAGTAAACCCGACGATTCCGTTGATGAGCTTTACTCCAGGGTTCAAAAACTGATCGACACCTTTGAGGGCAAATTCGGCTCAACGAATTGCAAAGAGCTCACAGGCTGCGATTTAGGCACAAAACAGGGACAGGAAGCCTTCTACGCAAAGAATATTAAGGAAAAGTGTTTCAATTATACAGAGGAGGCGGCGAGGATGGTTGTTTCAATCATCTAATTCTCATAGGGGATTACCAATGTCCGAAAAAGGAAAAAATATGGCCGAGCGTGTTCGCACCATCACCTGGAATGATCCTAAAGCAAACGCAAGAGATGCCATGTCAATATCCGGGTTGGATTTTTTGCGGGGTGTTAAGGCCGGAGAAATTCCGCCGCCACCGGTTGCGAAACTCCTGGGGTATCGTGTGGCAGAGGTCGATCATGGTTTAGCTGTCTTCGAACTTGAACCGGACGAATATCTCTGCAATCCCTTTGGCACCGTTCATGGGGGCATCGCCAGCACCTTGCTGGATACAGCTATGACCGCTTCCATTCTATCTACGCTCCCCAAAGGTTTGGCCTGTTCAACCCTTGAGATCAAAGTCAATTTCATTAGCCCCATCACAATCGATACAGGGCTGCTTAGGTGCGAAGCCAAATCCGTGCATGTTGGGAAGCGTGTGGCGACGGCTGAGGGAAAAATCATGGATCAGGAAGAAAAGCTGTATGCCGTAGGCATGAACACCTGCATGGTTTTTCCGGTCAAATGATAACCGAATTAATGAATATCAATAGAATAGGGGAAGCGAAACTCAAACTAAGAAAAAGGATGGGATAAGATGAGAGCGAAACCCAATGATTCCTTTTTGGAAGAGCGAATCCAAAAATATGACAAATGGTTGAAACGTGGAGACATCTCCTACTCTTCAAGGGTCATACCGATAAGGGAGTCCTTTGAACCAAAACAGTGGGTCATGCCCTCAGAGCAGGTTCTGGAAATATTGCGCAATGCACAATCCATTGCACTCACCCATTGCATTTGCCGGACCCACTATGCACGATGCGATAATCCCCGAGAAGTGTGTTTTAATATAGATGAGGTTGCAGATAAAGGAATAGCCGAAGGAAAGGCGAGAAGGATTTCGATGGAGGAGGCAGAGGAGGTGCTGCGTGTTGCGAATGAGAAAGGCCTAATCCATCTGAGCTTCTATTTGCCTGGGCAGAAGATGTTTGCGCTCTGCAGCTGTTGCAACTGCTGCTGCCACGATCTTCAAATCATGAATTCCTATGGACGAAAGGATCTCATAGCCTACTCTGAATATGTCGCAGAAACGGATATGGACATGTGCACCCATTGCGGAGATTGCATTGATAGATGTGCTTTTGTTGCCCGCAGATGGGAAGGGGATGAAATGGTCTATAGTCCCGAAGCATGTTACGGATGTGGACTTTGCGTTACAACATGCCCAACAGAAGCGACGGCCATTCGACGTAGGGAGGCATAACTGGTTCGTGTGGGCTTTTCTTTTGTTCCGGATCTCCCGTGCTGGTCACTTCAGAAAAGCCCACACGAACCAGGTGTAGCGGTTTTCGGAACTAACATTTACAAACCAATCACATACTTCATAGATAAATCATTCAAACGAGGAGAGTTAATAAAGGAGAATACCATGGCAGATGAGATAGTGAAGAGATACGCGGAACGGGTAGGGTATACTGAAAATGAGGTGGAAATGCTTCATGAAGGTGGGTACCGTGTCAGACACTTAAACCGGGTTGCGAAAACAGCACCACTTTATTCCATTGAAGCGGAGATTATTAAGTCCAGGCACTGTAATTCAGGGCATGTTGAAGGCCAAAAAATGATTTTGGATGCGGATGGCAATTTCATTACAAAGCTCTGCCCTAAAAAAATCTGCGTGTACCTCGCCTCTCAACTCACCATTCCTGTTGCTTTGATTAATGAAAGGCTGAGTGAAGGGCATGAACCGAACGATTTTCATTTCATGAAATACGTCAAATGTCCCGACACAGGGGTGGATTGTATGGGATACGGTGAAGTCATGGCAAAGGTTCAAGTCGTACCCAGAAAGAAGTGAGCGAAAACTCCATCTATTAGTTCGTCCAATCAGTCTTAGAGATGGATCTACTGGCTGTGGATGCTTTTCTGGCGTGACTAGCGGGAGGGCGCTGTCTTTTCGCGTCTTATCCGCGGGGGAAGCCCCAGCTCTGAGCAAAGCGAGGAGAATGGGGAGGGGGCAAGAATCCCTCGCAGATAAGTCGATGAAAAGACCAGCCCGGGAGGTCCGGAACAAAAGAAAGGCCTCCGCAGCCAGTAGATCAGTATTCTCCCAACCGGTAATGCTCCCACTCAGCCGCTCTTAAGTTCATTTGGGTCGATAGGCAGTTTACGAATACGCTTCCCAGTTGCGGCAAAGACCGCATTGGTTACGGCCGGGGCTATTAGAGGCACAGCAGTTTCACCAATACCGGTCGGTGGGCGGTTGCTTGAAACGATATGCACATCGACCTCCGGCATTTCATCGAAACGGAGTAAAGGAAAGTCGTCCAAATTGCTCTGTGCGGTTCGCCCGCCACGAATGGTGACGGCGCTTTTCAGGGTGGCTGTGAGCCCAAACACGATGCCGCTCCTCATCTGGGCCTCCACAATTCTCGGATTGATGACCGTCCCGCAATCCACGGCACAAACCACACGGTGAACCTTAACCTCCCCACCCGGCTTGACGGAAACTTCAGCCATAATCGCCAGCATTGTCCCGTGAAAATCGCAAACAGCTAACCCTCTATATTTTTCTTGATCCTGCCCCTGGCTTAGTCTGGATCTTTCCGAGGCGAGTTTGAGCACGTTTTGGAGGCTAGGGATATCTTTGAGCAATTCATATCGCAGTTCAAATGGAGTTTTTCCCGTTTCATGGGCGATCTCATCTATAAAGCTTTCCACCACAAACACGTTGCTTGAATAGCTCACAGAACGCCAGAATCCTGTCGGGATGCCCGGATCATCATGGACGAAATCCACGCGAGCATTCGGTATCCTGTACTTAAGAGGCGCAGCTCCTTCGCAGGCCTTCTTACCGGGAATGACCTTCGGAAGGAGGAACTCCAATACCGAGTTAGCCATATTCCTTGCGCCCCTTGGCACCCAATAGGGAAGCATAGAGCGCAGGAGAACGGGAAGCCTCTGGGCCATGTGATCCGGGCCGACGATCCTATGGGTCCACGCAACAGGCATGCCGTTGTGGTCGAGGCCTGCTCGTAGGTCGTGAAAGCTGGCGGGCCTGTAGAAATCATGTTGTATATCCTCTTCCCTTGCCCAAAGGACCTTAACCGGAGCTCGAATTTTCTTGGAAATTTCCACGGCCTCCGCCACATAGTCGGTCTCAATCCGTCGCCCGAAACCCCCACCTAAAAAAGTGGTGTGCACATGTACATTCTTGTAGGGCAGACCGGTTATCTTGGCCGCGGTTTCCTGTGCCCCGTCCTGGTTTTGGGTCGGCACCCAAATGTCGCAACGGTCTTTTCGCACATGGGCCGTGCAGTTCATGGGTTCGGGCGTGGCATGGGCTTGAAAGGGCAACTCATAGACGGCATGGAATTTCCGAGCGGATGCGGCTAAGGCCTTTTCCGGGTCACCTCGGTCAAAAATCGTCTTGCCTTCTTTCCGGGCCAATTTTTCCCATTGTTCCCTTAGGGTTTCGCTATTAAGAATATCTTTTTGGTTATTATCCCACACCACTTTAAGTACATCAGCACCCTTTTGGACATCCCAGAAGGTTTGGCCTATTATGGCAATCGCTGTTGATAGGGGCAGAACACGATGCACACCTGGGATAGCTTCGGATTGCATAGGGTCGAAGCTTTGGAGTTTGCTGCCAAATACGGGCGGATGGATTACGGTGGCGATCCATTGATCGGGTACCTGGATGTCGGTCCCAAAGATGGCTGAGCCATCAATCTTTGAGGGCGTTTCAAGGCGTGGGATGGATCGGCCAATTATCTTGAATTTATTTGCATCTTTAAGGGTTACGTTTTCCGGTATTGGCAGAGTCGCCGCTTTAGAGACCAGTTCACCATAGGAAATCTGACGATCTGTCTGGCGATGGTATGCAAATCCCCTTTCAGCGTAACATTCCGAGCGAGGCACGGCCCAGGTCTTTGAAGCGGCTGAGAGGAGCATTTCACGCACCGTGGCACCTGCCTGTCGCAGTATTTCCCAGGAAGTCAGAACACTCGTGCTCGCACCGGTCATCGGGATATTGAATTTGGGATTCTTATACACGGCTTCAGCAGGGGCAATCTCGGCCCGGACCCGGGACCAATCTACCTCCAGTTCTTCTGCCAGAATCATGGGCAAGGCTGTCAAAACTCCTTGACCCATCTCCGAATGGTTCACTCGCACGGTCACCCTATTGTCGCGCCCAATGCGAATCCAGGCATTGGGTAATAGTGCATCGTCTTTTTGATTCCAGACCTCTTTAGCCGATTTTTTCCGTTCTCCCCCTGCCGTGAAATATACCCCAACCAACAGGCCTGCCCCGGCCAAACTGCCGATTTTGAGAAAGCGACGCCTTCCAGGATTAACTCGATCATTTTCCATGACTATACCTCCTGAGAAGCGCGCAAAAGGGCCTTACGGATGTCCTGGTAGGTACCGCAACGGCACAGGACCCCAGACATGTAAGCATTCATGTTTTCTTCGGTAGGGCGAGGATAGGCGGACAAAAGTGCTGCCGCGGCCATAATCTGTCCGGGCTGGCAATACCCGCACTGGGGCACATCTTCATCGATCCAGGCCCTGCGCAAGGCACCCGCCAGTGTCCCCGTGAGGCCCTCTATCGTGATCACCTCTTTCCCAGCCACTTCACCGGCCGGCAAGGTGCAAGAGAGGGTAGCCTGACCATCCACATGAACAGTACAGGCTCCGCATTCTCCGATACCGCAACAGTACTTTGTCCCCGTTAATCCCAACTGCTCCCGAAGAACCCAGAGCAAAGGTGTTTCAGGATCGATCTTCAGTTTATGAATGGTGCGGTTTACCTTTAGGATCAACACAAATCCACCTCCTCACGTTCTCAACTCGGATTATTTGTCTTAAAGCAGATGCATTCTCAGACTGCGATGAGCTTTGGATGTAAACCGGAAGCCCAGGTTCGGATGCTATCCCAGTTCCTGTAATCCCCTTCTTCCACGCTCCTTTGTTTCATCTTTCTCTTCATGATCAACCGCATGGGAAAGGACATTTTGCTGTAGTCCAGAACGCCAGCAAATAGCCCGATACCAACGGGTTTCACTTCAGGGACCGTGTTTCTTAGGGGATCAAGGAATGCCATTGCTTTTTTGTGTGTTTCTTCACTGGACTGAGAAAGGGTCAGGCAACTCAAGAAATAGGCAACAGGCATATCACCCAAGGTTTTTCGATGGCCTTCTACAAATTCAATGGCCTCTGGAAGCCATCTGCTGCTTCGGATGGCACTTCCCACAACAACGGCATGATATCCTTTGACTTCGGAAATATTCTTTAGGTGCTGCACATCAACATGCGCGCCATTCCGACACAGCGCTTTACCGATTGCATTTGCAACGTCGCCGGTGGAACCATACATGCTTGCATAGGTTACCAGGATTTTTGGAGCGTTCGTAGTCCCCACGCCGCAACTCGATTCAGGAAACCGGAATTCCGCAGCCCCGGCCAATTGGGGAGTGAATAACTCGGCGCCGACCGCCATGGCGCCGAGTCCGATCCCTGCGATCTTGGCCCCCTGAACCATGAAATCTCTCCTCGTTACACTTCTCATGCTGTCCTCCATGATCTAACCGATTTTAAAGGTTGGGGCGAGGGCGCTGAAACGCCTATGATGCCTTTCCATTTTTTCCCGGATCTTCTCGATCACCATTTCCTGCTGTTCCTCGTCGAGCATGTTGTAAAAAGACATGATAAGATCCACATGTCCCTCCATGATGGCAGGGACCTCATTCAGCTTTTGTTTCACCAATGCGGCCACGGCATTCAAATCAGGATTTTCGTTATTGATTTGGCTCTCAATTTCCTTCATGAAGTCTCTCCGCTTTTTAAATCCCTCTTTGAGCTTCGCCACTAATTCCTGCTTGATCTCCTCGTATTGCTCTTGCTGTGAATCGGAAAGATCCAGTTCCTCCACTTTTTCATTCAGATGATTTTCGACGTGTTCCTGAAACCGCCCAGCCCAGAATTTGGAATGCCGGCGCTTATGATCCGACCAGGAATAATCGTCCCTGTCAGAGAACCGGTGAGGTCCACAACCTGCAATGTTCCCGACAAACAAAACAAGCCCCAGGATGCTCAGCACAACACCTCCGATAACCAAAGTTTTTTTTCTGTCATTCATCTTTTTTCCCTCCTGTTTCTTTTGAGTTCAAGCCGAGATCTGATCCCTCGTACTTGTCTCAAAAGATAAACCGCAAACGTAAAGAAAGTTTTTTCCTATTGCGAAAAATTGTTAAAAAAATGTAAAAGTTCTCACATCGACTTTTTGATGACTTAAACTAACCAGTAGCGGAAGGTTCTCTTCATGGACAAAAGGATCCTCCTGGTCGACGATGACATAAAACTTCAGAAACTCCTCGGGGAATATTTGGAGGGGTATGGATTTGATGTGATGTCCTTAGAAGTTGGAACCGGGGTCCTGGAGGAGATTAGAGCAAATCAGCCGGACATCGTCATATTAGACATCATGTTGCCTGATAGCGACGGGCTCGAGGTACTCAGGGACATTCGTATGGAATACCAAATCCCGGTGATCATGCTTACGGCAAAGGGAGAGGAGACGGATCGTATTGTGGGTTTGGAATTGGGTGCCGATGATTATCTCCCAAAACCCTTTAACCCGCGGGAGCTCCTAGCACGGGTCAAGGCCGTGCTCAGAAGGGCAACTCATGGTGATGAGCCTGTGAGGCCAAAGGAAAGCGACGGTACTATTTCTGTCGGAGATCTAACGCTGAACAGATTGAAACATACGATACTCGTAAGGGGAAAAGAAATCGAATTGTCATCAACGGAATTCAAGATCCTCAAGGCCCTTATGGAGCACCCCAATACGGTACTGAATCGCGATCAACTCATGAATATAGCCAGGGGCAGGGATTTTGAGGCCTTTGATAGAAGCATCGATGTGCACATAAGCAAGTTGCGGGCAAAAGTGGAAATCAATCCCCGTTCTCCAAAGCGAATCAAGACGGTTTGGGGATCGGGCTATATGTTTGTGGATGAACCATGAGACCGGGAAGACTCTACATTAAAATATTTTTATACTTCTGTTTGGTGCTTTTCATCACGGAAATCCTTATCTTTGGTCTCTTTGTATTTTCAGCCGGACGCTATTTTCGCACCCGTTTGGAGCAATATACCAGCGCTAAAGTGCTTATCGCAAAACGGTATATCGAAGACAAGATTAACACAGCCCCGCACACATCCCCGGCCGAGAACGCCGCTCTCAAGGATCTGATCCGATTCATCAGCGTTGCCTATGGAGCGAAGTTATGGGTATCCGGGTCCGATAAATCCATCATCATCAAGTCTTTTGAAGGAGATATGCAAGAGGAGGTGGAACGGCTTACAAAGAAACATGGGAGGGATTACGGAGATTTTCGATTCTACCATGATTTCAGAAAGCGCGGGGGCGTGTACTATACCGTGACCCCTGTGGCATTGGGAAAGTTCGGTACCGGCGAGTTGCACATATATTTTGAGGGTTTAAAAAAGAATCACCATGAAGGGAAGTTTGCAGTAGGACTCCTGATTGTGGGGGTGGTTATCGCGGTTCTGATTATTCCCATTTCAAGACTTATCACAAAACCCATCAAAGAGCTCACAGAATCGGCTCATAAGATCGGTGAGGGTGATTTGTCCCATCGCGCCGGTATCCAGAGAAAAGATGAAATCGGTGATTTGGGACGGACATTTAATACCATGGCGGAACGGCTGGAGAGGATGATTCTCGGAGGTCGGGAACTGACGGCCCATGTATCCCACGAATTGAGGAGCCCTCTGGCCAGAATCCGCGTGGCAGAGGAATTGTTGAGGCAGAAGATCGAAAAGGGAGATGACGGAGACCTTATCAGGCATTTGGATGAAATACGAGAGGATATCGGGGAACTGGATGATCTCATCGGTCGGATACTCTTGCTTTCAAAAATGGACATTCAGGAAACTCCTTTGAAAAAGGAATCTCTTAATCCCAATGAACTCATCGAAACCCTCATGAAGAAACTGGAGCAGGCCATTGGTCAAAAGGGTTTAAGCGTTCTAAAGAGCCTTGCATTTGACCGCCTGATTTTCGCGGATAGGGAGGTCTTGGGCACCGCGCTTTCAAATGTGCTTGAAAATGCCGTGAAATTCACGCCTGAGAAGGGCAGTGTCACCGTGATGACCCATTCAGAGGATGGATTTTTGGTAATCGATGTGACAAATACCTGTGAAAATTTGTCAACCCAGGAGTTATTAAAAATACTCGAACCCTTTTATCGAGCGAAGATGGGGAATGCCATCGGAACGGGTTTGGGGTTGGCCATCGCAAAGAAAATCATCGAGAAGCACGGCGGTGGCATTGAGGCGGCCAATGTGGAAGAGGGTTTGAGAATCAGAATGCGGATACCCGTGGGGCATTAAAGATTGAAAAATGAAAACTGAATAGTGAAGATTATAAAGAATGTTATAAAATTGAGGAATTGGGGAATTTAAGATTGAAGATTGAAGATTGAAGATTGAAGATTGAAATTGCCTCATTGGCTAGTAGCACTGCTTAAGCAGCTCCTTAACCGTTTCATTGCCCCGGTCTATTTCAAGGGCTTCCACCAAGGGTCTTTCAGCCAATATGGGTTTTTTAAGGGAAAGATAGGCTTCACCAAGTTTGATCCTGACCTCTACATTATTCCTGTCCACTTCAGCGGCCTGGGTATAGAAAGGCACTGCCCTCTGGACCTTGCCCAGCCTCTCCCAGACTCTGCCCAATTTGAAGGCTAGATCCGCTCGCCTGTGGTTTTCATCCAAGAGATTCTCAAGGAGTTTCGCGGCGTAAGTGTCCACCTTTTGTTCAATACAGAAATCAATGATGTCTTCTCTTTCTTTGATTGTAATTCCCGGCAAATCAATGACCTTGTTAAATACCTGAGTGCCCTTTTTGATTTGATCTTTTTTAATCAAGATCTTCCCAAAATCTATGCCTCGCTTGAGTTGACGGGGGCTCACCTTCATGGCTTTGTCGAAATAAGAGGCCGCTTTGTCAATATTGTCGAGTTTGAGGTAAAGCTCACCCAGATAATGGAACGCAAACACGTCCAAGGGATTCAGTTTTGCAGCCTGCAACAACCATACTTCGGCGTTGGTCAAATCGCCCTTCTTGTAATAGTAGTATCCCAATTCATGTATGGGTTTGGTTGAATCCGGGTTCGCCTCCCTCGCGCGTATAACTTCCTCGATGGCGGCATCAAGGTCCCCTTCGTCTTCATAGTCCCTGGCCCTTCTCAAATGGGCCAGCATTGGTGGGGGATTGTTAGACCTTTGAACGACGTACTTTACCTTATCTTCCAGCAGCTTAGTGGTGAAAGGTTTGAGGAGGTAGGCATCAATTTCGGATTCTCCGGTTTCCGCCACATAATCTTTATAGGCCTGGGCGGTAATCATGATCACCGGGAGGTCTCTAAGCTTTCTCCCATCACGAATCGCCCTCAATACCTCGGACCCGGTTACCGTAGGCATATTATAGTCGAGCAAAACCAAATCAATCGGTTCATTCATCAACAAATCGATGGCTTCTTTTCCATCGTTGGCAAATAGGAACCGGCCGCCGAACTGAATGACCTTCATCATGGCATGAATAGAATTGCACATGGGCATTGAGTCGTCGGCTACCAATACGGTCATTTCCTTCAAATTGATCATGGGTCACTTTTCGCGACAGACACTTGGGGATTTTTGGATCAGTGACTTGTCGGCCGAATTGCCTCCATTTCAGTTAAATTCCTTTTTAAATATTTTCAAACTCCAGCCTCTGAAGACGGAAGCTCGTTCGAATTCTAGCTTTCATTAATGCCGGCATTAAGATCATCTTCGAGCATGCCCTTGAATTGTGAAATCGTTTCTCTAGCGCTTAGCAGTTCCTCAGTCCTCATCCTCAATCGTTGGGCCAGGCATTCAGCAAAAAGACGATAAAGGATGTAACAAAATGCAAATTTGTTATCGCCCGCAAGCCGATCAACATAGGATGCATCAAGGGCCAAACATACGGTTTCATCAAGGGCGTATACGGAAGCCGATCGGGTCGAGGCCTCAATGATTCCCATCTCGCCAAAAACGTCACCCTGATGTTCGAGGATTGACACTTCCTCATCGTTTTTGACGATTTTTACCTTGCCTGAAACCAGAAAGTAAATCCATTGATCATAGCTTCCTTCCTCTATTATCTGCTCGCCAGAATCGTATTTTCGAATCTTGCTGAGGTTAAGGGCCCCTTGAAGCTCTTTTTGATCAAAGGGTTCCAGCGTCGGCAGTTTTCTGAGCCTCTGAAGAAACCGGCTGTTGTCTCCTAAATAATCCGATTCACGCATGTTGTTCCCTCTCTTGAGGGTTGGACAGGATTTTGTGTTTCGCTTTTAAAAAGCAAGAAGTGGGCCAATTTCTAGCACTCAAAATGGCCAATCCACACGAGTCCAATAGGAACACGTCAAGCCAAATGGTTGCTGTCTTTTTGGCCGGAACAAAGCATTTATTATATAATATCGACATCTTGCGTTCAAACTTGAGTTTTTTGGGGAATATGAGACTCACTGGCTCCAAAAGAGAATTTGGACTGCAAGAGTGAGGGGATTAAAGGGGCGTCTAATTTTCAATCATTATTGGGGGTGGATCGTTTCGAGAGTTTTTGATGTATGTATTTGAAAATATTAGGTTATCTCATGATGAATTGCGGTTAGGCGTTCGTAATGAGCGCTTTTGGGGCACATTGGCTGCTCTGATGGTTTTCTAAGTATGCATGAAAGCATCATCTCTTGAAAAAATGGGGAATTCTCAGAAAGATGCCAAATTATTGATGGTCAAACGCTTTTTGAATGTCAAGAATCTGTTGGATTGTGAAAAAAAGAAAGGGCACCCATTTTCGTTGATAACCGTTCCGTGCAATTACAAAAAAGGCTTGAGAAATGCCATGATTTTTACTAAAAGCAGATCTTTATTTTTTTGCCATGGCCGGCCTCAGAGCGATTTTCGACGGTCTATCAAAAGGACGGGTCAAATCGGCGAGAATCCGCCGAATGGCTGGGATTAGGCGAAATTTTGGCCCACTGGGCGATCGGCGGTAAGGCCATCTTTTTTAGATAGCAACGGTGGGTATTGTGATAGGATTTTTATAATAAAAAGGAGATGTTATGAAAATGGGAATTAGGGTTTTATTTTTTATTGGAGCGATAGTATTTTTCATCAGCGGTGGCATGGCGGTAGCAAAGCAAGTCAACCAGAACTCACCAGAAGCACAAGCAATTTTTCAACTTTTTACTGACATGGAAACTGCCTGGAACAAGCAAGATGCCGCCACGTACATTACGTTTTGGCACGATGATTTGAAATTGAAACTTGGCAAACCACAAAGCCCAAAATATTACTCAAAAAGCGAATACGAAAAGACCTTACCGAAAAGAATGGCCGATTTCGGCCCCTATAAAATGGTTAAGCCAAAAGTCCTAAAGCTGGAAGGTGATAGGGCAAAAGCGAAGGTAATCGTGAGAAAAAAAACTAGGGACTATCCTAATACGTTCAATCTTGTACGTGTAGACGGGAGATGGCTAATAATCAGTAATGAGTGGTAATGCATATGGCTCGTGCCCCCTATGGGGGGCACAATATAGTGGCCAGGTCTTAACATAGGACAAAATGTAATTTGCTTCTGTTGAATGCTGAGACCTAACCCTTT
Source organism: uncultured Desulfobacteraceae bacterium (assembly GCA_964459445.1). Taxonomy (GTDB): domain Bacteria; phylum Desulfobacterota; class DSM-4660; order Desulfatiglandales; family HGW-15; genus CAYWMP01. The sequence continues at coordinate 23,876 of CAYWMP010000028.1, read as the reverse complement.
TCTTCTTCATAACGCTTATCCATGTTCATGAAGGAATATATTGATTTTGTCGGTTATCACGATTGGCCGATCATTTGTTTTACTTCCCAAAAGGTCCTTCATTTTTTCAATGACCTCGTCATCTTTTTTGGTCATGTACGTATCAATAAAGAACTGATAGAGCTCTTTCTCGTCTTTGAATGAATACTCCACAAGATATGTTTCTTCCCGGCTGATGTTTAGAGTCCTGGATTTTATGTAGGCCAAAGTTTCCCGAAGCCTCGGTATTTCATCTTCTTCGAAGATGGCACAAAACAGCCCGTATTCACCTTCATGCGAGGGCTCAATAATAAGGATGCGGCCTCCTTGTTTTAAAACACGTTTTGCTTCCTTAATCGCTTTGGCACAATCCTGATGATGCAGTGAATACCCAAACAACACCATATCAAAGTACCGGTCGCCAAATATTAGATCTTCGCCTGAACCAACCTGAAAATCCACACCACTCACGCTCTGTCGGGCCTGTTCGATCAGGTCCTTATCCGGATCAATGGCTGTGAGCGTGGCAACCTTATCTGCCAGCAACGCTGAGATCCTTCCGCCACCGCAACCGACTTCGAGGACGTCAAGCCCGCTCAGTTCAACGAATTTCTGTATTGCAGGCAAGTCATTCGAATACGTCTCCATGTCCAGCATCCCTTTCAATATACTTTTGAATTTGTTGCAGTATTCAGATAATACCAGGTCACTTTTTTCATAGTGCCCTATGGACTGTTCCCCGCAAGCATTTTTAATGCTTTATATTCCCCAATCCCCGTCATGGGCAGGCAAGCCGCTCCAAAGGCGGATAAACCTGAATCCGAAATTAATTTGTCTGATTTGTCTTTATTGCAGAAATCTACTGCTTCAGCCGCTGAATCGGAAAAGAAAACCTTGATGGGATTTTTCATGAGTGCAACCTCGTTAGAGGTTAAAGGCAGGGGTCTTAAATTTTGGATAGATTAAGAACAAAGCGTTCAAAAAGTCAATACTGAGGAAATACGTAGAATAGAAGGTGAAGATTTGGGCAAAGGCTAAAGCTTATACATCTCCATCCATGATTTGCCTGCGGGTCGTTATTTACTGCCAACTGGTTACTATCTTCAGCCTCCCATCTGTGCTATTGTCCCTACGCATGATCGATAAAATCATTTCAGGCGGGCAGACCGGAGCAGACAGGGCGGCCCTAGATATAGCCATTGAACTGGGTATCCCGCACGGCGGTTGGATACCGAAGGGCCGAAAAGCAGAGGACGGAAGGCTGCCGGACAAATATCGACTGAGCGAAACCTCAACTATCGATTACAACCAGAGGACGGAACTGAACATCATTGATTCGGAAGGAACATTGATATTCTCTCACGGCGCTCCGACCGGAGGTTCGGCCTTTACCCAGCAGATGGCAAAGAAACACCATCGCCCCTGTCTTCATATCGATCTCAATGAAATTGAGGAATCCAAGGCGGTACAGATCATAGCATCATGGATCGGGACCCGAAAAATGAAAATTCTGAACGTGGCCGGCTCAAGCGCAAGTAAGGATTCAGCCATTTATGATGCCGTTAAACGAATTCTGGGTTCGGTTTTCGCTCCCCCTCCTGAACATATTGTGCAGCCATTTCCGACAACCACTCAGGAAGCAGTAAAGAGACTCATTGTCGAATTGTCCCTGAAGGAGAAAACAAACATCGCTCGCATGGATGAACATGACCTGCCATCCCTATACGACGCCATGGGGAAATACATCATGGAAAAATTCGGTCTATTGTCGGGGAATGAAGAATTGATGGAATCCTGTCGCTTTGTGTCAATAAAATACGGCATTCATTATGATCTTCATGAGGAAGACGCTTCCGCCCTGATCATAAGGGAGATGTGGCGGGAACTTCAAAAGTCCTATGCATTAAGAACGGTAAAATAACGAGACTTTTGCAAAACGCCCTCCGATGACCCTCTTCTCAATAACCTTTTTCCTTCTTCTGTTGGCCCACCTCCTGGGTGACGTCATATTCCCTTCCTACCGACTATCGCTTCTTAAAAGGGACTCCCGGATCCCCTCCCGGCTCCTCGGAATTGGTGGTCACGCCGTCATCCATGCATGCTTTGCTGCGCTTCTCCTGTTCGCGGGTGGAGGCTTGTGGGTAAAGGGAGCATGTTTAGTATTTGTGCTGCATTTTGCGATTGATCTCGGGCACTCAAGGATTGACATTGCCCTTTATGGGCCAGGGCATGTATTTGTTAAGCGATCGGAATTTTTGAGGTGGATTTCAGGAAAGGGCGATAATCCTGAAAAGATGAATTTAAAAAATCTCAGGACGTGGTTTTTGACCTTGTTTTTTGATCAAGTGGCCCACCTGGTGAGTCTTTTTTTTATCGCCAATCTCTTGTAATTCCCCGTCTAAATTAGAAACTTCTCCATACAAATCTTTTTGTTAGATTCATGAACCCATTCACCCATTTTTCCCTTTACCACGTCCCATTTTGGTCAAGCTTGAACATTTTGAAAATGCCTTTTATTTAAATCAAAATACCCATAGGGGGATCGTATTTTCGATGCGAAGCTGTTTTTGGCCCAATACTTGAATTAAATTTGGGTAAAGGAGGTTCTAATGTCTTCCGCTCTTACCATATTGATCGTCGATGACGAGTATGCCATGCATGATATCCTGAAAGAATTTCTAAGTGGCCTGGACTGTGAAATCAATATTTCCAGCACCGGCCGAGAGGCCATGGCGTGCATCGATAATTTTTCATATGACTTGGTGTTTCTGGATATTATGCTTCCGGATATAAGCGGCTTCGACGTGCTGGACCATCTAAGGCAGCAATTTCCTGATAGTTTTGTGGCAATGATGACCGCTTATCCCTCCGAGATATCCGTTACGGATGTCCTCTCAAAAGGGGCCCATTATTATTTTGAAAAGCCTCTGGACAGGGAAGAACTGTTGGCAATTGTTACGAACGCCCATGAACGAAAGGCGCTCAAGTCAGAAAGGAAGAAGAGGTTGGAAAAAATTAAGGAGGGGCTGGAGAAGTTGCAACCGCAAACACTGGAATCAAAAATCAATTCAAATTAACCTCTGATTTACAGGCCCTTCCGGAGGGTGGGAACTGATTCTTTCCGGAGGTGGTCCATAGCAAGCAGTGCCCATGTCTCCTACAAAAGCCCACGTTCATTTTCATTTTAGGGGATCGTAGGAACGAAACATTAATATCCTCATTGCAAAAATCCCTAAATAGGCTTACGATTATATTATAGAACCTGACACCCGGCGCGATAGGAATGTTTTGCAACTCAGATTAAATCTTAAAAGCTGAAGGCAGTCGAGTCGGACAGAACTGAACGCTTTGACACAATCTCAAATGCGAGGATGAACTAAAATGAAGGATCTAATTGAGATAATAGCAAAGGCGCTAGTGGATAAACCCGAGGCAGTCGAGGTCAGGGAAGTAGTAGGGCAGCATGCCTCTGTCATCGAGCTAAAAGTGGCCAAAGAGGATCTGGGAAAAGTGATAGGCAAGCGAGGCCGTAATGCCGAAGCCATAAGGACAATCCTTATAGGGTCCTCTGCCAAGACGAGAAGACGCTACCTTCTTGAGATAGTTGAATAGCCTTGACTTTAGCGCCGTGCATGGTTGTTTAATTCGATTAGTCCATGAGGAGCTCTCGGGCTGCGGGTTATTTCTCGGCCATCAAAATCCATTGGTTTTTTTGAGGGGATTTGCCACATTGGGGAGTGCCGCGCCCAGAGGATCTCTTCAATTTCTGTTTCAAGTCAACTCCAAACGCCTTCCATTTTCTGCGCCCTGATTCCTTTCATTATCCGCAATTAACTCGTGTCCATCCAGAAACGAGATAGTTTTTGCAGGTTCGAGGAAGGCGAGAATTCCAATCACAGGAATACATGTAGTATTTTGAGGATTGGAATTTGAGCCTGACGCTGAAATTGTGAAAAATGGCCATTTCTGGATGGGCACTAAACTAAGAGCGATTAGTTCCCTCCGCACCCAATGCTCTTTTTGATTTCGAGTTGTTTCTTTGGGGTAAAACACTGAAGGATTATTTTGAAATCCCGGATTTTATCTGCGGTGCCCGGTTTGCAGAAATAGATGCCAGTGTGAAGGCTCGATCCTTCGGGAATGACCACATGTTCCATTGTTGCTGCCAATTCAAAGCCTCTTGCTTCGCGAAAGGAAATAATAAGGGTGCATCGACCGAGGTTTTCATCTGAAGAGACTTCCGCTTCCCATGAAAGCTTGACTATGGCATCGGTTCGTTTAATCTCTTTGAAATCCGAATAGGTAACCCTCCCACCTCCCATGGCATGAAGAGGCCAATTAAGGATCACGAGCAAAAAAACAATTATCAGTCTTTTCATTCTATCGGTCCCCCAGCTGCCTCACATATTAGTTTAAAATAGTACTATTGAAAAAGAATACAAGGAAACGCCTCATCCTCATTGAGATAACGAATAGGTTTTTTGGCGTTTCTCAAAAATTTTTGAAATGGGGGCATGGGTTCATTCATCAAAAGAAGGGGAGAAGGACAGTTCTCAAGAAACCGACTCATGGCCTGTGCTGTATCCGGATTGTAGATTAGAAAACAGCCAAGAGCAATATCCACCGGCGGGTATTCAATGGCTTCGTATCGGCCCGGGATGAGTTCAAAGCTGTTGAGACCGTTTTTTCTAAGCTGCCTGCCGCACAATTCCAAAGCAATTGGGGCCAGATCATTAAGGTAAAGTTTCTTCGCCAGCCGACCAATTACAACCGTCTCCATGCCAATGCCGGCCCCAAGTACCAGGACAGAACGATTGGTTATCCAATCCGGTTGATTAATGAGAAAATAGCAAAAGGCCTCGGTTACGTCCCATCGTCTGTCATAGTAAACATCCACGCCTGCCTCCATTTCGTCCAAAATGGCCGCTTCTACTCGAGGATGATCCAGGTTTAGAAGGTGGTACTTGTGAGGACCAAGCTTGGATTCCATCCACATGGATTCAGACATCGGTTATTCCCTAAGATTCTGCAAGGAGTTTATCCCCATATTTTAAAGATATGAAAAGGTGATTACACCGCGCCAATCGTTTTCGCGTGGTGAAAATCAAATAATTAATCATGGAATATCGATAACATAAAAGGAAAAGAAGACGGTGATGTCAAGTAAAACCAGATCATTATACACCGCAGCAAATCATAGTTTAAGAAATGGGTTCGGAAAGCCGATTTCTTATTTATAGGGTTTATACCCCCTTGAGGGGGCGTCATTTGGTGGTCTTCATACAAAAAGGTAGATCATGGCTCTAAAATTTGATCGATATACCTATCTAATAGCCTGGTCTGATGAGGATGCGCAATATGTTGGTATTTGTGCGGAATTTCCGACTCTGGCCTGGCTTGACGAGACCCCTGAGGA
>CAYWMP010000028.1:0-18342 GCA_964459445.1 uncultured Desulfobacteraceae bacterium | reverse complement strand
GAAATGGTGCCGAAGGGGGGACTTGAACCCCCACGGGCTGTCGCCCACTACCCCCTCAAGATAGCGTGTCTACCAGGTTCCACCACTTCGGCACTGGATGAACAATCTTTAATTGCCCTGTGGCTGAGCAGGGGCTTGAGGTTGCGTTTGCTGCGTTGCCGGTGCTTGCGGTTGGTTGACGCCCTCCATGATCGAACTCGGTCCACCCCTGCCAAAAAGGAAGGCAAGGCCAAGTGATGTCAGCATAAAAACGATAGCAATACCGGCGGTGACTTTATGCAAAAAGGACGCCGCCCCGCGGCTTCCAAAAATGGCCTGGCTTGAGCCGCCAAAAGCGGCTCCCATATCGGCTCCTTTGCCCTTTTGCAAAAGGACAATAAGGATAAGGCCTAAACAAACGGAAACATGAATAAGGATGAGCACTAATTGCATTTATTATTCCCCTAATTATTAGACTCCGAGGCCCGCACTTATTAAGCACTGGCTCAGGTCGAAGATCTCATACAAAATAATCTTGACATATTAGCAAAAAATTTCCGATTTGCAATATGTTTTGGAGGAATTTTAAAGGTCTCGGATCATTCCCTCGAATTGAGGGCACGGCTATTTATCTTTGAACCGGATAATCGGGACAAAGGATTCTGCCTTTAGGCTCGCTCCCCCAACCAGGGCGCCGTCAATATCCGGCTTGGACATAAGTTCGTTTGCATTATCGGGTTTGACGCTGCCGCCGTAAAGAATCCTGAGTGCTTCGGCTGTGCCTGAATCGAAGCTCCTCTCCAGCCATTCGCGGGTGAAGCGGTGCACTTCCTGGGCTTGTTCAGGGGTTGCCGTCTTCCCCGTACCAATGGCCCAAACCGGCTCATAGGCCAGCACGGTGGATTTCGGGATGCTTTTGCCGTCTTTGAAGGTCTTCAAGGATTCTTCGAGTTGCTGTTCGACGACAGTGAATGTATTGCCCGCTTCTCTCTCCTTAATGGTCTCACCGATACAGACAACCGGGATCAAACCGGACTGAACCGCAGCAACGGCTTTTTTGTCGACCATGTCGCTTGTTTCCTGGAAAAGAGATCTTCTTTCAGAATGACCCAAAATCACATGGGAACATCCCGCTTCCAAGAGCATCTCTGATGAGATCTCGCCTGTATAGGCGCCCGAGGGTTCCCAATGCATGTTTTGGGCCCCAAGGAAAATATTGGCGCTGCCGATGGCCTGCTTTACGGTGGGCAGGTTGGTAAAGGGCGGGGCAACAAGAACGTCCACATCCTTGATATCGCTGATTCCGTCTGCGATGGACCTGACCAGATTCACGGACTGATCAAGGGTCAGGTTCATTTTCCAATTGCCGGCAATTAGAGGGATGCGGTCCGCCATTTTGGTCCTCCTAAAGTTAATTCACTGCAGGGGCGTAGAATATTTGACAGGATTACAGGATCAACAAGTTATTTTGGGCAGGAATCAAGCAGTCGTCAAAAAGCACCGCTTAACGCGGGGATCCGATATCGCTATATCGGATCCAATGTGGAGAGCTTGAAAAACAACAATAAGTTACCTTATTATTGATATCAAGCGCTCCACCTAATGCTTTTAGACGATCTACTCGAATAACCAGCCGCCCAAGATAGTGCTTTAGATTTTCTGTTGGAGACAAATCATCTCGTCAATCAAGTTTATCCCGTCTGAAAAGAACAAATCTTAAACGCTGCGCTTTAGTTGCTTGCCATAAACACGGCCAGATCCACCATTCGATTGGCGTAACCGAATTCATTGTCATACCAGGACAGGACCTTGACCATGTCCCCGTTCACCATCGTAGATAAGGAATCAATGGTTGAAGATACGGTTGAGCCATTGAAGTCAATAGAGACGAGAGGCTTATCACAGTAGGCTAAAATACCCTTGAGATGACCTTCTGAAGCTTCTTTCAATGCGCCGTTTATTTCATCAACCGTGGCCGATTTGCTGAGCTGGGCCACCAGGTCCACCACGGAAACGTTTGGCGTCGGGACACGAATAGCCATCCCGTTCATTTTCCCTTCCAATTGCGGAAGGACGAGTGAGACCGCTTTGGCGGCGCCTGTTGTAGTCGGAATCATTGACAGGGCCGCAGCTCTCGAACGCCGAAGATCCTTGTGGGGAAAATCGAGCAATCGCTGATCGCCTGTGTAGGCATGGGTCGTGGTCATGAGGCCCTTTTCGATACCGAAGTTATCGAGCAGCACCTTGCAAGGTGGGGCGAGACAGTTTGTCGTGCAGGAGGCATTTGAAACGATATGGTGTTTTTGAGGATTGTATTCCTGATGGTTTACGCCCATGACAATAGTGATGTCCGGGTTTTTCGCAGGGGCGGAGATAATGACTTTCCTCACGCCCGTCTTTAGATGGGTGGATGCCGCTTCTTTATCCCTAAAGAGTCCTGTGGATTCAAAGACGATCTCAGCATCCGCTTCGGCCCAGGGAATATTGGCGGGATCTCTCTCAGCATAGACCCGGATCTCCTTTCCATTGACGATGATGGAATTGTCCGTGTTAGAGATTTCGGCATCCAGAATTCCTTGAGAGGAATCGTATTTCAGAAGATGCGCAAGAGTCCCTGAATCCGTCAGATCATTTATAGCAACAAATTCTATGTCCTTATTGTTTAACCCGGCCCTGAAAGCCATTCTTCCGATGCGTCCGAATCCATTGATTGCAACTTTTGCCGACATTTTTACCTCCTCCTTGCAAATGGAAATTTGTAGCTAGAATTAACAACTAAGCTCAAGACGACACGGCCATTTTTTTTGATGAACGGGAGTAGGCCATCATGATGCCGTCTTCCTTGGTATCGCGATAATATCCCGGCCTGAGGCCAACTTCCACAAAGCCCGCCTCTTCGTAGAACCGTCTCGCCCCGGAATTGGAAGGCCTGACTTCAAGGGAAATACAGGTTACTCCGTTTAGTTCGGCCTCATCCAACATCTTTCTCAGAAGCAGTTCTCAGAGTTTCAGGCGTCTCCAATTCGGATGAACCGCCAAATTCATAAGCTGAATTTCATGATCATACAACCAATAGCAAATATAGCCAACGACCCTTTTTTTAACTGTAAGGACCCAAAGGTGAGCGAGGGGATTCCTAATGTCCTGCAAAAACGCGTTGGATGACCATGGAGACGGAAACGAGTCTTTTTCTATCTCAAGTATATTCTCGACATAGTCCTGAAAGTTTTCGAGCGTGAGCTCGATAAGGGAGGTCATTCAGACTCCAGCAATTTACCTGCCTGGGAAATGCCGACCTTGGCGGCATCTAAAGCCTTTCCAGCCACTTCGTCCAAGGTCAAACCTGAGCGGTTCTGAACGATGGCAATGATCATGGGTAGATTTACGCCGGTCAGGACCTCGACCTTGTCTTCTTTGAGGAAAGAGAGGCTTAGATTGGAAGGGGTCCCACCAAACATATCGGTGAGAATAAGGACACCTTGGCCGGTGTTTAGGGCTGCGACCTTTTCTTCAATCGATTTCCGGATTTTTTCACTGTCGGAGGTTTGGGTTATTGAGAGGGTGTCAACCGCCTCAATGCGCCCAACGATGAATTCCGCTGCATTTAGGAATTCTTTACCCAGATCGCAGTGTGTGACAATTAACAGTCCTATCATATCGGGTATTCAGAGGTCTCAAATGAGGCAATTTCAAAGCGCCCGATTTTGGCCAAGCTTGGACGTCTTGGAACTGCCTCAGAGGATTAATGTTGACGATATTGTTGAAATCAGAACTCTTCGTCATTTTTGATAATGGATTGATAAAGCTCCTGTCGCGTGGGTGCCTCCATCAACACCTGGCGAAAGGAACTGTTTTTCAGAATTTTCGCTATCTTTGCCAAGGCTTTTAAGTGAATGCTGGCGGAATTCTCGGGGGCCACCAGCAGGAAAAAGAGGTAGGCCGGTTCCCCATCCATTGAATCGAAATCGAGGCCATTTCGGCTCCTTCCGAATGAGATCATGGGATGGGCGAGACCTTGGAATTTACCGTGGGGGATGGCGACGCCGTCCCCGATTCCCGTACTGCCGAGGCGCTCCCTTTCAAGCAAAATCTTCACCAATGAGCTTTTATCCAAGGTTGGTTCATCACTCACAATAGGCTCAGATAGTTCCTCCAGTACACCCTTTTTATCAACAGCCTTCAATTCCGGGATGATGTGGGTTTCGAATAAAATCTCTGACAACTTCATATCATTCACATCTCAACGAGCAATTTCGGCAAATCAGCTCGAAGGCTCGATGAGGCCAAGATTTCCATCTCTTTTCTTATAGATGACGTTGATTTCATTGGACCGAGAATTCCTGAAAACCAGAAAGTCTTGCGGTGACATGCCGATTTGCATGGCAGCTTCTTCAGGATCCATGGGCTTGGCTACCATCTTCTCTGTCTCAATCATGGGTTCTTCCAGACTGCCTGCCTCCTCTGACTCCGCCGATTCGAGGGCCTCCTCGCCTTTTAAGGTTTCCACCCTTCTGTTTCTAATCTTAGAGCGATTTCTTTTGACCTGCATCTCAATCTTATCCATGACCTGGTCAATAGCGGAATAGAGATCTTCCGTTTCCTCGGCACCCTTGATTCTAGTCCCATTCAAGCTCAAGGTGACGTCTGCGATGTGTCTAAATTTTTCAACCGCCAGTACGACGTGGGCTTCAATCGGAAAATCCACGTATTTGTTTATCTTTGACAGTTTTTCTTCTGCGTATGTTCTCAGACTTTCTGACGGTTCAACGTGTCTAAATGTTACCGTAATATCCATAGGTGATCCCTCCTCAAGAGAAAGAGCTCTTTAACAGATATGAAATGAAAAGTCAAACTTCAGCATAATCTAATAGGGTTTTCGCCTCTTTCTAGAAGGCAAAATTCCCAGGGTTTCTCTGTACTTGGCGACGGTGCGTCGCGCAACGTTAATGTTAAAGGTCTTTAACAAATCCGCAACTTCTTGATCGCTAAAGGGCTTTACCTTATTTTCCGCTTTTATAATGTTTTTGATATGTTCCTTCATGCTTTCGGAGGATACAGAATCGCCATCAAGGCTGCTGATGGCGCTATTAAAAAAGTATTTGAGTTCAAAGACACCTTGAGGGGTATGAACGTATTTGTTTGTTGTAACCCTGCTGATGGTGGATTCGTGCATCTGGATGTCCTCCGCAACATCACGAAGCACGAGGGGTTTTAGATGGGCAATGCCGCTATCCAAAAAACCCCTTTGAAAACGGACAATACTTTCAGTGACCCGATAGATGGTCCTTTGTCTTTGATGAATGCTCTTGATGAGCCAGGCCGCGGATTTCAGTTTTTCTTGTATGTATTGTTTTGTGCCGTCCTGAAGCGGATCCCGGCTCGAGAGGATATCCCGGTAATAGGGATTGACCCTCAACTTTGGGAGGCCATCTTCATTAAGGGCAATCTCATAATCATCCCCCACTTTGAAGACATAAATATCAGGACTGATATATATGGTGTCCTCGTTGCTGAACCTGCGGCCGGGTTTTGGTTCGAGACTGGTAATAACCGATATGGCAGTAAGGACGTCTTCTATGGAAATGGATAAACCTTTTGCTAAGAGATCATATTTTTTGTTCTCGAGCTTATCCATATGATCCATGATGATTTTTTCAATGATGGTGCCTCCGAGGTCCTGAAATCTTGCTTGAATCAGCAAGCATTCCTGGGTGTCTCGGGCAGCAATTCCGACCGGATCGAATTTCTGAATAAAGCGCAGGGTTTCGAGCACCTGGTCTTCGGTGTAATTCGTCGTCTCAGACAATTCCTCTACGGTGCTCTGGAGGTAGCCGTCATCATCCAGGTTGCCGATAATGTGTATGCTGATCTCTTTTTCCGGTTCCGGTAGGGCACTCATGTTGAGTTGCCACATAAGGTGGGAGTGAAGGCTGGTCTTTTCTGATGTGATGGTCTCAAAGGGCGTGGCTTCCCTGCTTTCATAGGGGGTTTCCGCCCACCCGGTGTTATATTCGGAGAGATAGCTCTCCCAATCCACGTCCTCCCTGGCTTTTTCGTTTACGGTAACCTCATCGATAATGGGTTCTTCGGACTTGGGTGTCTCTTCGAGGGCTTTATCCTCATCCAACTCATCAGGCGCCTGCTCCTCAAGGATTGGGTTTGTCTCCATTTCACCATAGATGGTCTCGAGGAGCTCCATCCTGGAGAGTTGGAGTAATTTGATGGCTTGCTGCAGCTGAGGCGTCATGATCAGCTGCTGGGAAAGACTTAAGGATTGTTTCAGTTGTAAAGCCATAAGAGACGGGTCTTAATTTAATCGCGGTTCCTTTGGTTTACTCTGTCTTGATCTCCTAATATCGTTCGTGATTGAATGGTTCAATTAAAATTCTTACCCATTCGGGACTTCTGTCTTAACCTAATACATCCCGGTTAAAGAGTAAAGGCATCTCCGGAGGCTGTTCGACAACCTTATTTCTATAGGTTGAAATCAATCCCCAGATAGTGACTGCGTGCCATCTCGCTATCCACTATTTTCTCCGGAGGACCCGACTCGATAATCTTGCCATGACTAATTATAAAGGCGGAGTCTACAACATCCAGTGTTTCCCTCACATTATGGTCAGAGATGATAATACCGATGCCACGATCTTTTAGCTGTCTGATGATCTGTTTAATGTCGTTGAGGGCCAGTGGATCTATCCCCGCAAAGGGCTCGTCGAGCAGCATGAACCTGGGTTCGATGACAAGCGCTCTGGTTATCTCAAGTCGCCTTCTTTCTCCACCAGATAGAGAAGAGGCCTTTTGTTTTGCAAGGTGACGGAGGTTGAGTTCGGTCAGGAGTTTTTCCAACCGGTCCTTGATTTCATGGGAGGGGATATCGATGCTCTCCATGATGGCCAGCAGATTCTCTTCAACCGTGAGTTTCCGAAAGACCGAGGGCTCCTGAGCCAAATAGGTGATGCCGCTTCTGGCCCTTTTATACATGGGATCATGGGTGATATCTTGCCCGTCCAGCATAACCGCCCCTTCATCCGGCCTAGCAAGCCCTATGATCATATAGAAGGTGGTTGTTTTTCCTGCACCGTTAGCACCCAGGAGACCTATGATCTCTTTTCGTTTGAGGACAAGACTAATGTGGTCGACAACCATTTTCCCATGGTAGCTCTTGACCAGATCTTTTGCCTCTAATATCTCTTTATTTCCTGTCACCTGGAGCGCTATTCTAACCTATTCTTTGGGAAAGATGACAGCCCTGACCCGCTTATCTTTGGACCCTTCCACGATACTGCGTTTTTCATTCAGGAAGAGGGTGATCTTTGCGCCTTCCACAAAATCGTTGCCCTGCTTGACCATGGGTTGACCGGTAAGGATGAACTTGCCTGCCTTCTCATTGTAAACGGCCTTTTCCGCCGTGGCATAGCCGCCGTCAGTTTGCGTAATTTTTACCTTACCCGTTGCAATGATCTGCTCCACCTCGAACTTCTCCGAGGTCTCACTGGAGAACATGCCCCTGTAATGGAGTCGCAGCCGTTGACAAGTTATGGTGAAGTCGTCTTTTTTGGCATCCACGTCACCGGTGAAGGTGACAACTTTGTCGTTATTGTCAACCTCTAGGGTGTTTGCCTTGATGACAATGGAGGGTGTCTTTGATGATGATTCCTTAGCAGGTTCGGAAAAGGCGCCCGAGGGCCAGATGAAGCAAGTGATAATGACAGGGATAATGTAATAGGAAAGGTATCTTAAGGTTTTCATAGGTTCAATGCTTCGCTATCAAAGGTGGTGGTGACGTCGGAATCTAATCGAAAGGTTTCCTTTTTAATATTAAGGCGAAAGCCCTGGCCTTCAACGGTAAAAAAGGGACCGATTATCTTCACGGGTGTTTCGCTTTCTATATTTCCGGCCCCGCTATATCGGATGTGATCGGTTCTAATTCTATAGCCGTTGCGGGTGTAACCCCGAAGATCTCCGTAAAGATTGATCTCCCCCGAGCCCTTATTCCATTTGCCCCTTTGGCCTTCAAGTTCGATCGATGGTTTATTTACGGGTTCGAGTTTGAGCTTAAAGTCGTTAAAGGAAATGATCTGTCTGTCCTTTGAAAGCGTCATTGCCTTGGCGTCCAAGAGCCATTTCACCCCATCGTCGGGGTTGTCATGGACGTAATGGATGTCCTTGAGCCTGACGCCAGCCTCGGGAATCAAGTCCCCAATGATTGATTCCCTCATGAGGAGTTTTTTGGCCGGGACAAGGTAAAAGGCTACTACGATAAGTAGTAGCCCGATGCCTATCAGCGGCCAATGTTTCTTCAATAATTTCTTCATCTTGTGGTAATTTTGCAATAATTATACCAAAGTGGATTTAACAATGTAAAGCTTATTTTGGGTGGGGTTTTGAAGAAGGATGAAAATCACCCATTCAGTGTGAGGCCTGGGGAATAGGAAACCGAATTCCTTTAGAAAAATATCAGCGTTAGGCTTGTATGTATTTTGCGACGGCTTCAGACCATTTACCCTTTGCCTTCAAGATCCATTCGCAGGCTTCTCTTACCGCGCCATCACCACCCTTACTTTGGGTTGTGATATCGGCGGCGGCTCGGACTTCAGGGACCGCATCGGCAACCGCAAAGGACAGGCCTGATTGACGAAACAGGGGAATATCCGGAAGATCGTCGCCTATGCAGCCGACCTGTTCCTTTTCCACTTTCTTTTCCTTCATGAGCCTAGCGAGCAAAGGCACTTTATCTTTGACACCCTGATAGACTTCTAGGATGCCCAATTCATCAGCGCGCTTTTCAAGGGCCCTGGAACTTCTCCCGGAAATGATCACCAACTCAATGCCGTATTCCGTTAATAATTTCAACCCAAGACCATCCTTCACGTTAAATGATTTGGACTCTTCCTTTTGGTTGTTGATTATGATCCGCCCGTCGGTCATAACGCCGTCTACATCCAAAATGAAGAGTTTTATTTGTTTTGCCTTGTCTTCTATTTTCATTACCTGGTCATACTCCCTGTTTAGAAACGGGGAATTTTCGAATGGCGGTGTCGAAGATTCTGCTATTGGCTACGGCAGGTTTCTTTTTTCCAAGCCCTATCTATAGTCTCCATTGGCGGTTCCCGTAGATGGAAGGGTTCAAAAGAATATAGCATTTCATCGGAACCTAACATTCTACCATGGATTTAGTGGAGTGAACCCTCCCATCTACGGGAACGGCAAAATTGGGTGGAATTATTTTTTTGAGATAGGGCTTTTTAAAAAAAACCTGCCTCCGCTATCTCAAAGCCTGTTCTTTATACCGTCAAGAGACGAGAAAGTTCAAAGTGATTCCGGAAAACGACGACCTAATTTTCTGTCTGAATGAGGCCGTGAATTCGTTTCAGCAGGGCGGCGAGGGGTCTTACCTGTTCCAGGGGCAGTGAATTCGGGCCGTCACAGAGGGCCTTCTCAGGATCGGGGTGTATCTCCATGAAAACGCCACTTGCACCGGCCGCCACGGCCGCCCTTGCTAATGTCCCAACAAACTCCCTTTGCCCACCCGAACTCGTCCCGGCCCCTCCGGGTAACTGGACGCTGTGGGTGGCGTCGAAAACCACAGGATATCCGAATCCCCGCATCACGGCGATGGACCTCATGTCAACGACGAGATTGTTGTAACCAAAGGCCGCTCCTCTTTCGGTAAGGAAAATGTTTTTATTACCTGTAGACATGATCTTGTTGATGGCATGTTGCATGTCCCAGGGTGAGAGGAATTGTCCTTTCTTGATGTTGATAGGCAGCCCTGATTGTGCAGCCGACAAGAGAAGGTCCGTTTGACGGGATAGGAAGGCAGGAATTTGAATGACATCCAATACCCTGCTCGCTTCTTCAACCTGACTCGGTCTGTGGACATCAGAAAGTACCGGCAATCCGGTATCCTCTTTTACCCTTCGGATAATATCCAAACCCTTTGAAAAACCCGGTCCGCGATAGGAGTCAAGGGAGGTGCGATTTGCTTTGTCGAATGAGGTCTTAAAGAGGATGGGAATCTCCAATTGGTCGCTGGTTTCTTTCAAAAATGAAGCGACCTGGGAGGTGATTTCTTCATTCTCAATGACGCAGGGTCCGGCTATGAGAAAAAATGGGCCTTCTCCCGTGATGTTGGTACCGGCAACTTGAACTGAATGTTTCATTGTAAAAACCTTTTTTCCAAGAATGAAACCTATGCTATTGGAAAGGTTTGTCATAAGTCAAGGATTGTGGAATCACCCTGATCCACCATAAAGGCATCATCTGTGGTGTTGCCTTCGGGCGCTCCTCCCTGCGGCGTATTGCGACCTACGACTCGGTCGTCGCTCCTCGGCGCCTAACATCTGATACCTTTCTGGTGATCAGGGACATATCATAAGCAATTGATTGAGTTGAAGTATCCTGAATTAAATGGTGGATTTGGGAATCATAGCTCTTCTCAAAACTTTCGCTTGTATTGTGAAAGGGGAATTCTTATAGTGAAAACTTGAATTAATCAGAGACGGAGGGATGATCCGAAGTGCCGCGAAAAAAGACAACAAAAACCATTGAGGAGATCAATCGCAGAATAAAGCAAGGCAAAGCGGTCGTGGTGACGGCCGACGAAATGACAGACATAGTTAAGACCAAGGGCCCACAAAAAGCGGCCAAAGAGATCGATGTTGTTACTACCGGCACCTTTGCCCCGATGTGCTCTTCCGGGGCTTTCATCAACTTCGGACACACCAAACCAACGACCAAAGCGGCAAAGGTCTGGTTGAATGGTGTGCCCGCCTACGCGGGGATTGCCGCAGTGGATTGCTATATCGGCGCAACAGAGCCCTCTGAGGATGATCCCCTGAATCGAGTACATCCCGGGAAATTCAAATACGGAGGGGGACACGTCATACACGACCTGGTTGCGGGAAAGAAGGTTAGACTTAATGCAACGGCCTATGGCACAGACTGTTACCCGAACCGGGAGATCGACAAGAAAATTACTCTAACGGATTTGCCCTATGCTGTTTTGCTCAACCCAAGAAACGCCTATCAGAATTACAACTGTGCGATAAACCTTACTGATAAGACTGTTTACACCTACATGGGTGTGCTGAAGCCAAGGGCGGGCAATGCCAACTACTCCACTTCCGGACAGTTGAGCCCGCTATTTAACGACCCCTATTACATGACTCTGGGCATGGGAACGCGGTTATTTCTCGGAGGGGCCAAGGGTTTCATAATCGGACCGGGCACCCAACACAATCCTAAAGCCAAAAGGAATAAAAGCGGGGTGCCAATTTCGCCTGCCGGCACGCTTATGGTTATGGGCGACATGAAGGAGATGGACCCCAAATGGATCGCCGGCGTGTCTATGCTCGGGTATGGCTGTTCCCTGGCTTTGGGCCTGGGCATCCCGATTCCAATTCTAGATGAAAATATGGCCCGGTTTACGGGCGTATCCGATGAAGAGCTTGTTACCCAAGTCATTGATTATGGAAATGACTATCCCAAGGGCGAAGGCAGCAGTCTGGGGCAGGTGAGTTATGCGGAACTCAAAAGCGGAACCATGAAATTCAACGGCCAGGAGGTTCATACGGTACCGATTTCCTCATGTGTCAGGGCACGTGAGATTGCGGAAATACTCAAGGAGTGGATTGAAAAAAGAGAATTCTACCTGGCCGAACCCCAGGAGCTGCTCCCTTCTGTACCGAGGTGAAGGTCGCAGGAGGAATTGTTAAATGATTCAAAACGCCGTTGTCCTTATTATAGTCCTGATTGCGGCACTATTCATTGGCAAGCGCATATACAGAACCTTTTCAGGCCGCAAGGTGGGATGTGGATGCGAGGCGGGAGAGAGCAGTGCAAACTGCTCCATGACAAAGCCTATAGAGATCCAGGGCCATGACACACCGGACTCAAAAGTAGGTTTAAAGACGTGATCTAATCGGGCCCGAATGCCAATCTAAGGCACTCCTATCACGGAATCAATAAAGTTAAGAATATCAGCAAACTATATAACCTGTGAACCCTGAACCTGGAACCGCTAGGAGAGAGATTCATGACACGTATTCCAATGACCAGTGAAGGACTCGAAAAGCTTAAAACGGATTTAGCTCGATTTGAAGGTGTGGAAAGACCCGAAAATATCCGTGCGATTGAGGAAGCCCGGCGTCATGGGGATTTGAGTGAGAATGCCGAATATCATGCTGCCAAGGAAAGGCAGGGCTTTATTGCAGCAAAGATCATCGAACTCAAGGGAGCAATCGGGAAGGCCGAGGTCATAGAGATCGATGATGGTCCAACTGATAATGTGGTTTTTGGAAGGACTGTATTGCTATATGATCTCCAAAAAGATGAGGAAATTAGCTACCAATTGATTGGTCCCTATGAGTCAGATCCTGACCGGGGCAGGATATCGGTGACTTCCCCATTGGGGCAGGCCCTTATAGGGCGAGAGGTCGGCGATGAGGTGAAAGTCAATACCCCGGGCGGGGTCCAGGAATTTGAAATTGTAGAGATTACCTAGGAGCATCCCCGGATTAGTATCTGAAGATGGCTTGTTGATCCTACCGGCCGGCCGAAGCCGCTTGCCGTGCATAGCTTTATGCGGCGGCGGGTCGGCGCGGCAGGTATCCTGTCTAATATTCTCCCCCGGTGTACTATTACACTCATATCGATTCAGGTAATAATAATCAGGATTGGCCATGCCGGTTAGGATTTTTATTCACGGGCTTGAAAGCAGCAACAAGGGTACAAAATCCGTCTTTTTTAAAAAAAAGTTCCCGGATATGATTATTCCCAATTTCTCGGGTGAGCTTGAAAAGAGGATGGAAAAGCTCAAGGGATTGCTTGAAGAGAAGAGCCATATCAGAATCGTGGGATCAAGCTTCGGGGGGTTGATGGGTTCTATTTTTGCCATGGAAAACGAGCCAAAGGTGGATCGGTTAACCCTCTTGGCGCCGGCCATCAACCTCATGGAATTCACGGCCTATAAAAAAAACAGGATTTCAATCCCCGTGTCGATCTATCACGGAAAAGGGGATGAGGTGATCCCCCTTAAGGATGTTCAAAGGGTTGCCCAGGAAGTATTTTTGAATCTCGACTTCAACGTCGTTGATGACGATCATTTCCTCCATAAAACCTTCAAGACTATAGCGTGGGAGCGATTGTTGGGCGATTGACGACTATGCTATTAGTAATCGCTTGTCGATCTCTTCCCTTCACAGATCTCTTCGACGGTTTCGCTAACCAGTCTTCCCTCTTCCCATATCTTCTTGGTCACTTTCCGACAGTTTGTGCGCTGGTTATAGGGTCCCGGGATTGCTTCAACACGACCCCCGTGATCGTCATAGTAAACAACACGCCTGTTCGTCCTTGCAGCCTCTCTGCCGGCCTCGTAGTTTTGGTCAACCGCATTGCCAACAAGTGCACCCAAAAGAGTACCCACACCGGCGCCTATAAGGGTTCCTTCAGTGTTTCCACCTATGATTTGACCGGCAAGTGCGCCAACACCCGCGCCGATGACAGCGCCCTTCTGCGTATTATAGCGATCTTTGGGAATAGAGGCACATGCTGTTAAAGCAATAACCACAGCCACAATGGCCAGGATAGATAGCACCTTTTTCATTTTAGTCCTCCTCATATATCTATGAAATACGATTTGTGTTTTGATGATTGTTTTAATCCTAAGGGGTTTTCCCCTCTTTGAGCCCTCTTTTGACATTGGAGAAAAGTATGGTTTGGTTGCATCCTATTTCAATTTTCTTCATATTGCTGAGGCTTTAGATCCAAGCTGGTTTAAGATTCTATGCAACCCTGATTGCAGCCATCTAATCTATTAGACGGACAGAGGGAAATCCTATTACATGTCTTGTTTCAATCTTTCATGGATGTTTTGAACCTATACGAGTCAATTTAGAAGAGCTCGCAACTTGTCGGCTACCGGCGGATTCTGGATAAAAGAGAAGAGTGATGAAGATCAAAATCCCCTTACGTTTTTCTTTGACACAATCATGGTCTAACCGTTAACCATAGACCTTGTTACAACAACCAGTTCGAAAGGCGGTTTCTCAATGCAAGGTATAGGGGAATCATCAGGGAAAAGTGGTCAAAACACTCAAGCGATGAGTTTGAATCCCGGCCCGCTTCTGATGTTGTGTTCGGCCTTCTTTTTTGCCGTTCTTGACACGTTGATCAAGATTCTAGGGCCGTCTTTCCGGGTTTGGGATATTGCCTTTTATCGTTTTTTCTTTGGCATGGTCATACTCCTTTGTTTATTTGGTTGGTATCAAAATCCATTCAAAGGCCATAATGTGCCTCTTTTGGTCATCCGTGGTGTAACGGGGTCCATTGCCTTCTTTCTAATGATCACTGCCATTCGCCAGATACCCCTTTCAACGGCCATGATCCTGTTCTATTCATTTCCCGCGTTCAGCGCCTTATTCTCCTTCCTGCTATTTAAGGAGGATATTAATAGGGTAGAGGGCCTCTTTGTGCTGGCGGCTATCAGTGGGGTTTTGATCCTTTTTGACATCAAGCTTGAGGGAAGCCTCCTCGGCCAAACGACCGGCATGCTGTCTGCTGTATTCGCAGGGTTTACGGTTTCTTTGATCAAGAAACTGAGGCAGAGTAATGGGTCTGTGGTGATCTACTTCTATTTTTGTTTGATCGGAGCGGTACTCACATTTCCACCCTATCTCGCTGAACCACAGATTCCCGCTACCCTGTCTGACGGCCTTATCCTCGGCGGCATTGTTTGCATTGCGTTGAGCGCACAGCTACTCATGAATCATGGTTTCCAATATTGCAAAAGCTGGGAGGGTGGAATCCTTCTCACCGTTGAAGTGATTTTCACCACGGCTATAGGATTTTTTCTCTTCAGCGAACAGTTGAGCGGGCGTTTTTGGTTGGGCGGTTTAATGATTGTGGGAAGTTCGATCGCCTTAAATCGCTACAAAGCGAAAAAGAATGCAGGGGAGTGCTAACTATGAACAAAAGTGTGAAGGAGCAACTCATTTTCGCCCAAGGACTAACGCGCATCTATCCAATGGGATCGACAGAGATCATCGGGGTACAAGGCGTGGACCTGGAAATTGATCGTGGTGAATTGGTTGTTCTCAAGGGAGACAGCGGCTCCGGCAAGAGTACCCTGCTCGCGATGATTGCGGGCCTTGACACGCCGACAAGCGGGCATCTCAGCGTAGCCGGACACGACCTCAAAAAAGCCTCGCAAAAGGATCTGAATCAATACCGAAGGGACGTTGTCGGGATGGTTTTTCAAACCTTCAATCTTCTGCCCACATTGACTGTTTTGGAAAATGTGTGTCTACCCGCCCTACTCATGGGAAAGACATATCAAGGGGTGAAAGAGCGGGCAATGGAACTCCTCAGTTGGCTGGGTCTTAAAAAGCGATTAGGCCATTACCCGGCGCAGTTGTCCGGCGGAGAAATGCAGCGGACTGCGATTTCACGGGCGCTTATCAACGAACCTGAGCTGATTCTAGCCGACGAACCCACTGGTAATCTGGATAGCCGAAATGGAGGGGCGGTAGTCGAATTGATGGCAGATCTTAACCGCCGCCTTGGGACCACGATTATCATCGCCACTCACAGTAAGCTCGCGGATTCTTTTGCCTCTTTTCAGATGGCCCTTAAAGATGGGCGGATCACGTAAAGGGACTGATGCAACGCATAATATTCTTCCTACGACTGATGCGCTGGTTCAGCATGCGCCAATTGGCCTTGCATCCTTGGCGCGTCCTTGCGGTTCTTTGCGGTATTGCCATTGGAGCCGCCGTATTCACAAGCGTACGCCTCGCAGTAGATGCATCCCTTGAATCCTTCACCCGAACAATAGATCTAATCTCTGGGAAGGCCGACTGGGTCGTAGTAAGGCCTGGAGGCCGGGTCCCCGAGGGTCTTGTGGCCGAGCTTCAAAGGCATCCGGCCATTGAGACTGCTTCTCCACTCATCACCAGTTATGTCGTTATCTCGAAAAAGGATGCGGAGCCTCTTTTTCTGATAGGTTTAGACCCCATCCTCGATCGAACCTTGCGCAGTTGGGAGGTTCAAACACCTTCGAAAGATGATTCTACTGCCTGGCGAGACCTTGTCACCATTCCCGGAACCATCTTTATTAGTCAGCAACTTGGGGGCAAATTGGGATTGAAATCGGGCGGAATAATTCCCCTGGAACATGTTCATCAAAAACAGGATTTCAAGATAGTCGGTGTTCTCGAACAAAAGGGGTTGGCGTTGTTAGAGGCAGGGAACATGGGCCTTGTGGATATTGCATCTATGCAGGAATTCACGGGGCTTCATGGGTGGGTGGATCGCATCGACTTGCGCCTGAAATCCGATGTTACAAAAAAGGATTTACATCAACTAAGGGCCCTTTTGCCTCCTGGTATTGTTTTTGAGGCCCCCAATGAGGCGAAGGAATCCGGACAAATGATGATTGGGGCCTATCAACTCAATCTCTCTTTACTCAGCTTCGTTTCCCTCTTTGTAGGCATGTTCCTCGTTTACAGCCTGGTATCGCTCAATGCCGCTTCAAGGCGGCGTGAACTTGCGATCCTACGATCCTTGGGTTCTTCTTCCCAAAGGATATTCGGATTGGTGATCGGTGAAGGGATTTTTCTGGGGATCATAGGTTGGCTTCTGGCGATTCCAATTGGATCCTTTTTGACAAAATATCTTCTCGGAGGGATAAGCGATACCATAAGCAATCTATTCGTAAGGGTTCATGTAGAAGGATTGCATCTGGACTCATGGGAGATCCTCCTCTCATTCTTGGTGACCGTCGGTGTTTGCCTCATGGCGGCCTATGGACCGGCCCGGGAAGCATCCTTTGTTTCTCCTCGGGAAGCGATGTTTCTCCATGAAATGGTTCCGAAGCAAAAAAGCCTAAACAGGCGGTTGGCGATTTTGGGTTTGGTATCGGTCCTTTTGAGCTTGCCTGTTTCAAAATTGCCGGGTTTTCAAGGGATACCTCTTGCCGGGTATTTGGCCGTCATGTTCCTCATCGTTGGGTTTTATATGATGGCGCCATCGGCACTGCAATGGATGGGAACAACCTTACCAACCTTTCTCAAACGGCTGGGCGGTGAACCGGCGTTTCTCGGCGGACGCTATTTGCGGGATTCGGGTAAACGCGCCGCTATCTCTGTGGGGGCCTTGGTAACGGCCGTGGCATTGTTTGTTTCCCTTGTCATCATGATACACAGTTTTCGACATACGGTGGAGATATGGGTCAACCAAACCGTGAGCGGTGATCTCTTTCTGCGGGCCAAAATGGCAGGCTTCAATGAGTATCGTGATCCGCTTCCTGAAGATGTCATCGCCGGCATAATGGGGCTGCGGAAGGACGCGGAGCTGCTCCCATACCGCACGTTGAAATTGAAACAAGGAGAAATGCCCTACGAGCTTGAGATCACGCACTTGTCCATCCTTTTTAGGTATGGAGATTTTCTGCTAAAGGAAGGAAGACTTGAGGAGATCTCGCAGGATTTAATTGCCGGAAAGGGGGTCATTGTTTCAGAAGTTTTTGCAAATCAGACAAAATCAAGGATAGGCGATCGATACCGTTTGCAATTGGGTGAAACGGTTTTGGATGTCCCAATCCTCGGTGTCTTCAGGGATTATCGAACGAACGGTGGCATTGTTTTTTTTGCACTTTCTATGTTCGAAGAACTCACCGGAGAGAGGGAATGGAGCGGTGTCCGATTTTTCTTTGTTGATCGAAATCAAGACCTGGAAGCCGCAGCACAGGCACTGCAAAGGGATATCATAGGATGTTGCAGCAAAGGCCATGCCCTGGAAATGATCTCAGGCATAGCGTTGCGAGAAGAGATTTTGAGGATTTTTGATGAAACCTTTGCCGTGACGATAGTGCTGCTCTTGATTGCACTACTGGTAGCGGGCCTAGGGATTACCACGACGCTGACAGTTCTCGTAATGGAGCGCATCCGAGAACTAAACACACTGGTGGCCATAGGAGCGAGTCATGGACAGATCAGATCAATGATCTTTTGGGAAGCGGTCCTGATGGTGACTTCGGGGGAAGTCATGGGTGTCATTTGTGGCTTTATTTTATCCTACCTTCTTATCTATGTGATCAATCTTCAGTCATTCGGATGGACCTTCCTTTATACTGTGAATTGGCCTTCGCTATTTCTCTCATTGCCTCTCATACTCGGCACCGCACTTCTCGCTGCCCTCCCTGCTATTCGCATTGTTCTTCGATCATCGCCTTCCTTGGTCCTGAGAGAGGTCTGATATGCGTCCGGGTTTTATCTCACTTAGATATTTATTGTTGTTGTTGGCGCTGCTCATGATTTTCTGTTTTCCTTTGAGTGCCCCCAAGGCCAATGAATACCTTAA
>CAYWMP010000027.1:0-43810 GCA_964459445.1 uncultured Desulfobacteraceae bacterium | reverse complement strand
CTGGTTTTTTCCTTATTAAAATTGGAGGAAGCCAGCGTTTTCTTATTCCACTAAGTTATTCCGTTGAAAGTCAAGAGAAATTTTGCGGGTATGTTATGCCGCAAATTTTGATCTTGAATTTACTTTCAACCTATAGCGTTGTTCTTTGAAAATTCGGTAAAACCTACACATACAGTCCTTATTTTGGTAACCTTACGTTGGGAATGGAACGGGGGCTAAGATCCCGCACTCAGCGCCGTTGTCGCTTTGGGACTGCCTCTGTTCCATTCTTTTGATTTTATGCCGTCTCGATATGGGTGCATTGGGATCATAATCCTGGTAACGACGGATCTTATTTTCTATTCTCGATTTTCTTTTCTGCACCGATTTCTGTCTGTTTCTCCGGTCGATTTGCGGGTCAAAGGGGCTGTTGTGTTTGAGCATGCCATAGATGACTCTGAGGATCTTATGCATGCACAGGCCTATGGCAGCCATCTTTTCCATCCCTTTTTCAACACGTTCCTGATAGATTTGGCTGATCAGGGGGTTTGTGGTAATGGCCGTCATGGCTACCATAAATAGGATTTGCCTTGGTTCTTTACGCCCTTTTTTGCTCATACGAAAAGCTGCAACCCCATCACCGCTAATCTTCAATTCTGGATGAATCCCAAAGAAAGAGGCCAGTTTTTTTACCGTTTTAAATCGCTTGACGCTCTCGATGTTGAGCATCATACCGATGGCGGAGTAATCGCTGATTCCGACAAAGGTTTTCAACAGCTCTAACTCAGGCACAGAGCACTCTTTGGTCATGATCTCGGTTTGGATCTTAATGGTTTTCTTCAGATGCATGATCTGTTTGACGGTGGCCACAATGAGCTGCTGGGTGATTTCATCGGTGGCCGAAGCGACGCTCCTTTTCGCATTCACCACGAGGACTTCGGCCTTAGCCGAGGAAACATAAGGGATCCGGGCTACAGAGACCACTTTGGCTTTGGCCAGATTAGCGGCTGTGGGGTATTTGAGCAATAGCTTGAAGATCCAAGCCGGCACCCCGTCTTTACAGTGTGTCAGGATCTCCGGATTGGCGCTGTATAACAGCGATTCCAATTGATTTAACAGTTGGGTGGACTGCTTGGTCAGCATCTTGATAAATCCCCACTGTTTTCGCAGGCTCCCCAGATGATCCTGTGACTGATAGGAAACTTTCTCAGGGTGTGTGATCATATACTCTGCCACACTTTGAGCGCTGATTTTATCCGTGACATTGCGCTTCATATCAGCCTTGCTGTTATGGTAGACCCCAAGGGGGTTCAACCGGGCCGTGTGAAGATTTAAGGATCCCTGGAATGCCAAAAGCGCGTTATACCAGTTGTTTTCGTATCCACCGGTACTCTCAACTGCGGCGTAAATGATGGACTCCGGATGATCGGTTGAAAAGTTCATCAACAGCTCATAGACAAGACAGTGACCTTCAAAGGTGTCGTCCAACTGGAAGCTTTCAACGACCACCTTCTTTTGGCTGTTGAGAATGATAAAGTCCGCGTATCCCTTGCTGGCGTCGATACCCAAATAGAATGTTTGCATAAAGCCTCCTTGAATCGGTAAATGTGTTGTGAAAATAGCCAGGAATCATCAGCCTTGTCGTTCTCCGGTCTCTTTGGACCAAGTTGTTCCCCGACTTAAACCTGGCGGAAGGAAGAAACTTAGTGACGGGTTCCAGACCCAAGACACGATCCTCCTCTTCCGTCATTTTGATGGTTTTACCGATGAAGGAAAGCTTTTATTTTCAAAGAACAACTACCAACACTTTCATCATACAAGACACGAAGGCACAAAGAAGGAATATGAAGTTTAAACCTCTAAAAACAGGTTAAAAGGTTCCCCGTTCAAGGGTTGATTGTTCACGCGGCGCAAGCGCCTGCGCTGCGCGAAAGAGTTTCCAACCTGAAACCTGAACCGATCACTTTAGGTATAATCTTGGTGGCTTAGTGCCTTGTGGCTCAACTTTTTTGCGGCTGCAGAATAAAATCCATCCTCGAATCCCTTCCTCCCCCTATATTTTTCAACCATGGACATGCGAAGTTTTTCGTAGGCACTCCTATTCACCTCAATGCCCGCTTTCTCCATGGCTTCACGAACGGATTGGAGCGATGGGGGACAACCACTAACCATCGTAAGCTCCTTGATCTTGGGATCTTTCCTGTTCTCCTTAATCATGCAATTACCCATGAGAATGGTCTGTTTGGCTTCACCGGTAGGTTTCATGGATTTCCCGGTAAGAATCTCGATTTCGTTGAAGGGTTCTCCTTTAAAGGCAGTCATGGTATAGGCAAGAACCGGAGAATACAGGCCGGAGCAACCTGTGCACAGGGTCTTATCATATTTGGGGAGCTTGATTCCCTTAATACCCATTTTATTCCATACAATGGGGCCGGTATTGTCATCCCGCCACCTGTAATCCCACTTCAGGCGGCGTTTTAGTTCCTCAAGCGGTGTTCCCCGTAAATCATACTCATCCAAGCCAAGAGGTCTTCCATTCCGTTCAGCGTGTTCTCGGATGTGTGGCACCTCGGATGGATCCATGCCCGCAAGAAAGGTGCCTATGAGATCGACTGCAAAAGGATCTTTTGAGGCCGCAAGGGCATTCACACGCACGGCATTCCCGGTGTAAAAGGGGCCCTTTTCAAGGCCGTAAATGCCGTCCAAAACCGTTAGATCCGGTTTTAGTTTTTCCACGAGTAGGGAGACATAGTGATCCAGGTCATGGTCCGGTGAATGGCAGAATGTTCGCGCTTTGACGGAAAGGCAGCCCTTGAGGTTTTTGAGTCCAAGAGAGAGTATACATTGGTTGTGGGTTTTATAGGTCGGCATGTTGATCAGAAAGTCAGCTTCCAGGGCGGGCTTGGATACTTCAAGGGTAAATTCCCCGAAATCCACCTCTTGAAAGGGTCCTTTGAGAAGGTCTAGAAGCGTCACACCATAACGCTCCGCAAGGGTTGGATAGCCCAGGGTTTCGAATATTTTTCCTGTTTCGACGCCGAAGTGCTTCCCATAAGCGGACCCTTCCCCAATAGTAATCCTTTCAACGCCATGCTCTTTGAGGAGAATCACCATATCCTGAACCAATCTGGTGGTCGTATAGACACCATAGAAGGGCATGGGGTAGGTAT
This sequence comes from uncultured Desulfobacteraceae bacterium, assembly GCA_964459445.1. Taxonomy (GTDB): domain Bacteria; phylum Desulfobacterota; class DSM-4660; order Desulfatiglandales; family HGW-15; genus CAYWMP01. Next base: position 40,661 of record CAYWMP010000027.1, on the reverse strand, counting down.
CGTCCAGAGCCATGAGATTGGGTTTGATCAGGACATGCTGGCTGCTTCTAAGCGAATCGAATCCTCCACAAAAATCCAATAGCTCCTTGAGTGAATCCGGACTGCTTTCATAATGCTTCAGGGCAACGACGTTTTCTTTCATGAAATAAAAACCTCCTTCAAAACATATCTAAAAATATAGCATCCACCCCGCCCGCTTGCCGGTCTTAGATTATGCCCTTCAGTCCGACCCTCTTTTAGCTTATCCATTTGTATACATAAAATCGTTCATAAAGTCACACGGTGCCTCCTGATTACACTCTCAACAAAAGGCAAAAATTCAAAATGGTAAATTCTATCTAATTGAAAAGACATAAAAATCTCCAAACACGTAGAGGGTTTTCAATAGTTCGGCACATATTTTGCCTTTTAATGAAGTCACTCCAGGCGTGAGTTTAACACGAGGAAATATAGAGAGAAGGAATCAAATGAGTCAGAGGTAACCCAGTGTCTAGTTTTCATAATATATACGAAAAAACATCCTCTTTGCGGATTCTTCATTGGAATACAGCTCTTGTCATCATCGGATTTCTATGCATGGGATATCTGACCCTAAAAAGCGGCAAGATGGAATGGATTAGTGACAACAGCTACCCGGTGCTGGCAAGATTTCAGTCCGTATCGGGACTGGAGACCGGCGCCTCTGTGGAAATGGCCGGGGTTCGGATCGGAAAGGTGGAAGCCATCACTTTGGACCAAAAGAGTAAGATTGCTTTTGTAAAAATAAAGATTAAGAAAAGTATCTCGCTCTCGGAAGATGTCATTGCATCGATCTCCACCGCCGGACTGATCGGTGAAAAGTTTATAAAACTATCCCCCGGCGCGTCGAAGCGGATTCTTAAAGCAGGGGATGTTATCACAGAGACCGAATCCGCAGTAAGCCTTGAAGAATTAATCAGAAAAGTTGTTTTTGGGGGTGTTGAAAAATAGAGACTGTGTGGAGCAGTCAGAAAGGAGAACGGCCATGAAAAGAATCTGCATTTTTATTTTCATGTTTATTTTGATACACACGCCTACGTACGGGGCGGAGCCCCTGGATGTCCTTAGACAAGGCGTAAACCAACTTATCACCATCCTTAATGATCCTCAGTATCAGGATGAAGCGCAGAGGCGTTCTCAGAAGGAAATGATGTGGAATACAATCAGGGACATTTTTGACTTTCAAGAGATGTCCAAGAGGGCGGTAGGCCGCTATTGGAAGGATTTCGACAAAAAACAGAAGATGATTTTCTCCAGGATATTATCTGAGTTGCTGGGACGTACATATCTTGACAGGATTCAGCGAGGGTTTGAGGACGAAAAGGTCTATTATCTTGGTCAGGAATTGATCACCGAATCAAAAGCCCTGGTTAAGACCAATATCCACAAGGCGGGAGTGGAGATCCCCGTTTATTACAATTTGCTAAAGGAGGGTGAGACCTGGAAGGTCTATGATATTAATATTGAGGGAGTGAGCCTGGTGAAAAATTATCGTACCCAGTGCAGCCAGATTCTCGTCAAGAGGCCTCCTGCTAAGCTTATTGAAATACTAAAAGCAAAAATAGAACGACAAAAAAGCGAAGGATACAGAGCAGACAGGAATCGTCGAATTTTGGAACAAAGGATGATTCTTGCTCATCTTTGGCAGCCATCTGCAGGTCATTTTCTTAGGCTCAAGTGACCATGGAATAGTAGAATAATGAAGCATATAGAAGCGAAAAGGCAGTTGAAACAGGATTTCAACTGCCTTTTCATTAATCAAGATAAGAAAATGGTTATTTAATTATGCCCTCTTTCCCGTCGCTCTTTCCACGCTGAAATCAAATTATCCGAGGTCGATCACATTCGCCGTATCAAAATACCAGCTGGTAGCGACTTGCAGCTCCCCTTCCAAGCAACTGCAAAAATTTTCGACCGGTCAACGTCTTTAACGCGTATTGAATGGTGCGACGGGGAAGCCCTGCTTCTTTCACAATATCGGCCACTTTCAGTCTTTTCTCCGGGTGGGATTTAAAGCAATCTAGAACTGCATGTGCAGATGTCGAAAGCTTCTGCAAGGCCTCGTAACGTTGTCTGTAAAAAGCGATATCAGCTACAGAAGACTCAAAAATCTTGACAAAAAACCAGATCAGAGCCTCGAAGTTGTAGTTTTCGGGATCAGCGTCAAATCGGCCGCCAGAACATTGATGGAGAACCGTATAATAAAGAGAGCTATGCTGTTCTATATGGCGGTCTAAGGCCAAGTAGGGAGTTATTCCTGACAGATAAGGGTCCTCTGAATGCAGCATGGACAAAATAAAAAGTGCCCGCCCAAGCCTTCCATTCCCGTCTTGGAAAGGATGGATGGCCAGGAATCGGAAAACAAATTCCACGGCAACGAATAGAGGCCAGGGGTGTTCATGGATGTTGGTGTTATACCATCTCACCAATTCAGACATGGCAGTTTCTGTAACAATACCAGGAGGGGCCGGATCTAATACCACCCGCCTTTCCCCCGTCTCGTGATTATGAAAGACTACATTATTCGGGGCCTTCTTGTACCCTCCTGCATGATCTGCGGCTCCCGGGTAGTATCGGAGCAGGTCTTGATGCAATCCCCTGATAATCGTCTCCGACAAAGGGAAAAGTTCTTTGGATTGCATATAGATTGTTGTCAGAACCAGTCGCGAACCAACGACCTCCTCCACGCTTCGTTCTCGATCTTTTGAGAGTTTGTCCAGAATGTATTCTTTCTTTTCTTCAAAAGCCGTTATTCTGCTGTCATTTTTCAGAGTCGTATCGACCCATTCGATCTCCTGGTCTGTCAAAACGGCGTTTTCTATCCGGGTGGAAGCCCCGACATTGCTGATGAGGGCAAAACGATTCAAATATCTGGCCTCCTCTGAAGATATATCTTCCAAGGACTTGCGAGATTCAACGAATAGACCCTGGAGCCTCTTCATCTCTATTTCAAGTTTTGTGCTTGGTGTAAATGAAAGCATGTGAACAGCAAGATTGTCATGATTTTTTTTGGAATATACAGGATTGCGCAATAATGCGCAACTTATTTGTGATTTAATTTGCGCATTATTGCGCAATTATTCAGCAGTCCCCTTTTTTTACTCTGGAAAGGTTTCTTAGCCTGGGTTCGCGGGATTGGCTTGAATTCATTTAGACTATTTCTTCTCTCCCGAAGAAACGATTGGCTCATCTTAGCACGCTTTCCGACAACGTATTCCTGTGACATAGACTTGACAAAATCATCTTTGTTTGTTGCCAATGTACCAATATACTGATGTACGGAGGGCGCATGAACGAGCGCGTTCAAGTGGAAAGGATACAGACAGGCATGCGTATAGAGAAACGCATGTTAAAGGTGTTGAAGGCCCTGGCGGAATACCTGGACATGACGCTGGGGGACCTCATTGAGGGTATCGTGCTGCATGCTTTTGAGGGCAAGGCCCCGTTCGATGAGAAACTGCTGAAAAAGATTGAGGACATAAAAAAGGTCTATGACATGGACCTGGATGCAGGCCACAGCCATAAACTCATAGAGCAAAAATCTCAATAGGCTGCATTTCCCAAACCGTTCAATAAAAGGGATGAAAAAATGAACAGAAATCTGGGTCTGCTGTTGAGCGGGCAATTGGTCTCACAGATCGGCGATAAATTCCATATGCTGGCCGTCGCCTTCCTGGTGCTGAAGACCACGGACTCTCCTGCAAGGATGGGGCTCGTGCTCTTTTGCTCGGTCTTTCCCGGCATGTTATTGGGGTTCGTCTCAGGAGCGTTTCTGGACCGCTACAGCCGGAAGGCCATCATCATCGGCGCAGATGCAGCGAGGGGTATAATCGTCTCGGCATTGTGTGTATTGTTTTATCTTGAGGCCCTGTCTTTTCCGGTCTTGCTGACGGCGCAACTTCTCATTTCGGTGTGTACAGCCTTCTTCGATCCGGCCATCCCTGCCATTATTCCCCAAATTGTTAGGCGGGAGCGATTGACGCAGGCCAACTCGCAGACCCAGTTCGTAAGCGGTATTTCAACGATCATCGGGCCGATGTTGGGCGGACTGACGGTTGCCTGGGCCGGTTATTTGATTGTCTTCATAATCAATGCGGGATCTTATCTTTTTTCCGCGGTTTTCGAATGCCTTATCCGGTTGCCTCCATCCGATAAAAAGGCATCCGAGCGGACCAGGATTGTGGATGATATTATTGAAGGGTGTCGCTATGTGTATCGGAAAAAGGATTTGGTGGTCATTCTCGTCATGGTGGGGGTGATCCATTTTTTCGTGGGGTCGATTGAAGCGGTCATCCCGGTGTTTGCAACGGGTCTGAAGGGTGGCGGTGCGGAGAACATCGGCTTCATTCAGACGTGCTTCGGGCTCGGTACGGTCCTAGCAGCCCTGTATATCAGCATTCGGGGGCTTAAAAACAAAGAGGCTATGTTCCTATTCGGCGGTGTCTTTGTCATCGGGCTGTTGTTATTGATGCTCAGCGGCATTCATATGTCGGGCATACGCACGGTTATTCCGTTCCTCGCCTTTTTTCTCGCAATGGGTGCATCCGTCATCTTTGCGGGAACCAGCTTTCGGAGCATACTTCAAAAAGAGGTGGATAACGCGATGATGGGAAGGGTATTCGGTTTTGCCTCATCCGTCGGGAACATATCCATTCCTCTGGCGATGCTCTTCTTCGGCTTTTTGATGGAATACGTTTCTCATAACGCTATTCTCGCGGCAAGCGGGTTGATCCTGATACCAACCAGCCTTCTGGCCTACCACAAATTCATGGGCACAATATCCCCTCGCCCCTCTTCAATGATTATCCAACACCCGGAATCCTGATCCCAAGACGCCCAGCCAATTCAGCGAAGGGGCCGCCTAGTTCGTGAACTGGGCGCTCCTCTTTTCCGTTCCGTCTCTTTTCTTCACTTTTGGTATTGACAGAGAGAGTAGGGTGGTATAAATTGACTATAGTCATTTGACCATAATCATAACGTTGGAGTCGAAAGATGGAATCATTATCGGTATCTGAATTTAAATCCAAATGCCTCTCAGTTTTTGAGGATATCAAAAGACAAAAGAAGAAGATCCTTATAACAAAGCGAGGGGTCCCTATAGCAGAAATCAGACCGGTGGAGAATCAAAAGAAGGACATTCTGCTGAAGGACACGGTCTTGTATATGGGCGACATTGTCTCACCGGTGGCAGAAGATGATTGGGAGGTTCTCAAATGAGGGAGATCCTATTGGATACGCACGTGTGGATCTGGTTGAGCATACAGGATAGAAAAAGCATTTCCAAGAGGGCAAACAGACTGATCAATCAAGCTGCACAGAAATGGATCTCCGCCATTTCCTGTTGGGAGTTGGCGAAGCTCGTGGAAAAGAAACGCCTATCATTTTCGATACCCCTACTCACGTGGATAAGACGTTCAATCAACGAAAACGACCTCAGTATCGCCGATCTCTCTCCCGAAATAACCGTAGAAAGCACGCAGCTTAAGAATTTCCACAAAGACCCGGCAGATCAGATTATCGTGGCGACTTCACGGGTGTTGGGAATCCCGGTTCTCACTTCGGATAAAGGGATTCTCAAATTCCCTGATGCCGAATCCGTTTGGTAGCTGCTATTCAAAATCTGCTGCGTCGAGCCACTCCCTTTCTCCTCTCCCGATCTGTTTCCCCCATTCCCCTGTCCCAATCCGAACACCATAGAGTTGAGTCGGTTGACCCCTCGGACCACGTTCAAAAATAAAAAAAGGCAGTTGAAATAGTGGTTTCAACTGCCTTGTCATTTCTCATTATCAGAAGTTGAATATTTGTGCCCGTGCCGCACTCCCACTGGCCAACGCCCTGGTCTACAACTACTCCGAGGAACAGGTATCCTTTGTCCCCGAACCCTCAGAGCAGCAAATAGAAGTGAAATCCAAATACGACCGCATGATCGAGGCGGTACTAAACCCGGCAAGCAGGTCGTTCAGTCAGGAGGATCTCACCGTCCTCCGTTCGGTCTTGGACGGCAACATCGATGTGAACTTCCAAAAGAGTGAAATGATTGTCGCCAATCTCAACAAGATCAAGCGATCCATGCTCAAAGCCGAAAGCACTCAGGAAGTTTTGTTCATCAAAAAGAGGGTCGCCTGATTCTCACATATTCCTTGGAAAACGCTTCGAAGATATTGGAATGCATTTTGCTTATTAACAATTCAACGCAGATTTATATCTGTTGACACTTTCAATTTATCTGATATTTTTGCTATTGGTGAATTCTTTCCTCAATAGTCCTTTCAGAGGGGGCATTCTATGAAACTCGTTGCAAATCCTATTGACATTGATCTGTTTTTAAAGGTTGTTTTTGAAAAACCAAAATTCGAGCAGATGCGTGATGAGGGTTTCTTTGGGATAGTACAAAATCTGGTGGAAATCTTTTCCCTTCGAATTGATGATATTAAAGTCAATAGAGAAGCTCTCTCCGGTGGAGCTTTCAACTTTAGCAAATTCTATGGCAATGCTTTTTTAAGCGTGCATATAGGATTCGAAGAAGCTACAGCTAGTCTGAGAAATCCTCAAGATGAATCGCTAGTTGATGACATCGTTAAAGGAGCTGCAAAGATAATTAGCGATGAATCTTTTATACAACTTACAATTAATAATCGAACGCATTACACTGTTGAGTCGGGTTTGGAATCTTTTCTTGATCCATTGAGTCCTCCAATACCTGATGGCTTCAAGGAGTCATTGATCGGAGGGATATCATCTTATACGCTTCAGGACGAGAAGGATAGCCTAACAACATCGATTACGGTCGGTACATCACTGTTTGCCAGGAGCGGTCTATATGTAGGGTTTGACTTCAATTTCAATCCATGTAGGTTCAATTTGGTTGATGCAATCGAGCTATATCGAAAGAAGTATGAATGGGCGTCCGATATCCTTAACCTCCACTTTCAAGAAAGGGAATAAAAATCATGGCTAACGTGATGCGACCATCTCCATTTCCACTAGCGTGGGAGCAGCAGAGGTCCAGCAGGGATGAGGAGTCAGAGGCGCTTGTCGAAGCGCAGAAAAGAAAAGGAGAAGTGCTCAGGAAAGCAGGTGAAAACCTGAGCGAAGTACAATATAAGATCGTTAACGAAGATTATTTCTACGGGAAAGGTAAGTCTCTTGAAAATCGTGTCCTGGAATTGGAGGATAAAGTAAAAACCCTTGAAAATAAATTTCAAAATATCTCTAAACTGCTTGAAGACACTGATGAGATTATAGAGTTGAGAAATGTTTCTTATGATCAAGCCAGGGAAGAGATCGCAAGATATTTTAGAGAACACGACGGCGAAGAAATAGGCTATGAGGAGCTTGTAGAGGAACTGAGGATAGATCCCGGAATGGTCGTAAGGGTATGCGATGAGCTTATGAAAGAGGGTAAAATTGGTTGAAGATAGATACGAACATGCCTCCAATTTCCATCGTGAACCTGGAGATGCGATTGAAGGGGATTATATCCTGATATATTGTAGAAAAAAAGGGAAATGGAAAGGGAACATTAGAGCAGCTGAAGGCCATCATTATTTCAAAACCACGGCCAGAATGAATGCCCTCGCAATCCTTAGAAGAACCTTCAAGAACCTTCAAAAATAATCCTCCCCGCCCCCTCCCAAAATCTTGTCAACCCCCAAATATACCCCAATTCACACCTTCTTTACCCCCAATTTGCAATTTTCCTGAAAAACCCCATGCTATAATTCGGGCCATCTTTATAGGGCATGGGGCCGGGAGCACGGAGCTATGAGCCTGCCAGAAAGCTTGATGGGCAAGCATGGAGCTGTGAACAGCAGTAGGCAGTTAACAGTATGCAGTAAGCAGTAGGCATACTGGATTCCCGTCGAGCTGCTTATTCACATGAAACGGATTAGACCCCGCGAGCACTAAGTCCCCGACTCTTTTCAGTTCAGTTCCGCAGTTTGTCAGCGGAAAGGTTTAGCAATAGCTGGGTTATCGAAAAACGCTATAATGCCTTGTGTTAAACCCACTCCACAGTGACAAGGCTTTCAGCCTTTTTGAATTCCGGATCACCTGTAAGGATCGTCGCCTTAAATCTGATGGCCGTTGCTACCGCAAAACAATCTGCATAGGATAGGGGAGATTCGGCCTTAATCTCGGAGGCCCGCCAGATTAGTCCACTGTCGGGTAGAACGATATTAATTGGTAAACGAAGGAAGTTCTCCAAAAAGTCCCTGGCCTTGTCGGTTCCCACGGCCCGTATGGTCATGTAATAAACTTCCCCTAAGTTAATCTGGTTCATGTAGCCGATCATTGATTGGTCGCGGCAAGCCATTATAGAGGATTTGACCTTTTGATAACCCGACTCCTTCTGTGTCCATTTGAGAATGGCGTGGGAATCAAAGAGAACGCTTTTCGTCGATCCGGCCATCTCTTTTTCTTTCGTTTAGGAGTTCGGCCGCAAGGGATTTTGGATGATCTTTGAAGATACCTGTAAGAGACTCAATGGGATCATCCGGGAGAGGCCTAATCTCCACGTGATCATCGACAAGTTTAACGGACACGGGTTTTCCGGGCATTATTCCTAGATTATCCCTAATGTCTTTGGGGATAACTATTTGCCCTTTTGCATGTGTTTTGACTACAGCCATTTCGTTTAACCTCTCTGCTATAGTATGACTAATAAAAATGAGTATAACTCAATGAGATTATTTGGTCAACCATCCTTTAGGTCAGCCATTCCAAAGCAAATAGGACCTCGTCCGGGCAGTCTAAATCCTCTGGATTAAAATATGTTATCGCCCGTTTTTCTGGAGAATTGGTATCCGATATGGTTTTAGCGGTTGGCTATTTTAGACTGGATTCCAAAATAGCCTCGGCCAAATTGGATTAGGGTCCAAAATAGCTATGTGCGCAAAACCCCTTCTCTGCGGCGCGGCAAGACTGAGGGTTCCTTTAGTCATTGCTTAACCTATCAATTTCTTTAACTGCTCCAGGGCTTCGTCAGGCATTTTGAAGGAGTGTTCCGGGCCGGGGAAGGCGCCGCCTTGGACATCTCCCTTATACTGGGCCATAGCCTCAAGGATGTTTTGTCTGATTTGGGCATATTGTTTGACGAATTTAGGAACAAATTTGTCAAAAAGACCAATCATATCGTGAGTCACCAATACCTGGCCGTCCACGTCCGGCCCGGCGCCAATGCCGATCACCGGAACCCTGACCGCTTCCGCCACCAGCCGGCCCAGGGGCGCAGGCACTGCTTCAAGAATCATGGAAAAGACACCCGCCTCCTCCAGGGCCTTGGCGTCATCAATGATCTTTTTTGCAGCCATGGCATCCCGCCCCTGCATCTTAAATCCACCAAGGGCGCTGGCAGTTTGCGGGGTCAGACCGATATGCCCTTGCACGGGTATCCCTGCCTTTACAATGGCTTGAACCGTAGGCGCAAAATCGGTGCCGCCTTCCAGTTTGATGGCTTCGCATCCGCCTTCTTTCATGAGCCGACCGGCATTATGGATGGCTTCGCTTACGGATATGTTGTAACTCATGAAAGGCATATCTCCAACAACCAACGGGCCCTTGCAGCCTCGCATAACGGCCTTGGTGTGATGGATCATATGCTCCATGGTGACCTCTACGGTCCCTTCGAGTCCCATCACGACCATGCCCAGTGAATCCCCAACCAATACAATATCCACGCCCGCTTCATGGGCCATCAGGCCAAAAGGGTAATCATAGGCCGTAACCATGACCAGTTTTCGTCCTTCTTCCTTGGCTTTCTGAACTTCCAGAACTGTTACTTTGTCGTTGCTCATTACAATTTCCTCCTCCTGAATAAATCCCAAAAACGATATTGTTCATTCCAATAACAATCCTTCAAATCGTCGAAAAACACAAATATCATTCATTCACCGCAAAGCCGCAGAGCTCGCAGAGGATTTTAGCTTTTTCATCTGTCGGGAGATACCGACAAATGAAAACCACGCCGCCGCCTTTGGCGGGGCAGGATCATGATTCGATAGCCATTTCCCATGCAGGCGGATGAAAAATGCTTATCCCGCTCTTAGCGGGACCAAATCCCAAGGAATGAGTCGTACATGTTAGTACGTCGCAATGACGAGGGATGAGGGTAACGCCGCAGATGAGTGTTTTTCGTCCGCCTGCTAGTAGTGTGCTTGTAGCGTTTCAACTAACGCCGCCAATGTCTTATTTACAGGCGTATCAATACCGATTCTTTGGCCTTCGTGGACCACAACGCCGTTTATGGCCTCAATCTCGGTTTGGCGTTTGTTATCTACATCCTGCCCCATGGATGATCGATTTTGGGCAGTTGCCTTAGCTATCTGGAAGACATGCTCAACTGCATCGGCCCGCACCTCAATCCCTTGGGCCTTGGCCACAACAATGGCTTCATCAACGGCAGATCGCGAAAGTTCCTTCGTGTTTTCCAGATCAAGAATCTGTCCGTTTTTTGTTCCCGTCAATGCAGTAATGGCATTTATTCCCACATTGATGATGAGCTTTTCCCACAGGACCCCGCGTACATCATTCAGGGCATCGGTTTCAATCCCAGACCGAGAGAAAAAATCCGCAATCTTTTGTGCTTGAGCAAATTCACCGTCGGCCCACATCCCGATTTTGGTGGGTCCGATTCCCGCGTGCCTAATCATGCCTGGTTTTAGAAACGTTGCACCGTGTGACGTCGTTCCCGCGACGACCTTATAGGGATCAAAGATTTCTGATAGGATGTCCGCGTTTCCCATGCCATTCTGAAGGGTCATCACGAAGGAGTCCTGGTTTGAAATCCCTTTGGCTGTTTCGGCAGCGACGCGGGTGTGTGTCGATTTCACGAAGAGGACAATGAGATCCGCCTGACTGATCTGTGCAGGATCGGTTGTGGCATTGACTTTAACCGATCGTGTCTTGCCTTCGCGCTCGACCGTGAGACCTTTCTCATTGATGGCATTAATATGCGCCTCCCAGATGTCCAATAACCAAACATCCGCGCCCGCCTCAGCAAGCAAAGCCCCAAATAGACTTCCCATAGCGCCGGCGCCGATAAAGACGATTCGCATGGTTTTCCCCCTATTTTCCGTAACAATTTATTCCGGCAAAGGCCTTTCTGTAGGATTCCAGGAGCGGTGTCAATGTCCTTTCAGGAGGTTTGACATCCTCTAGTCTTGCTTTTATTTCATCATCACTCAATTTCACGCTTAGTAACCTGTTGGGGATATCTATTTCAACAATATCCCCGTCCCTAATGGCGCCGATTGCGCCGCCGTTATAAGCCTCCATTTCAACGTGCCCGATGCAGGGACCCGTTGTCGCTCCGGAAAACCTTCCATCGGTGACCAAAGCAACCTTTTTATAGCCCGCGCCTTTAAGCGCATCCGTGGGCGTCAACATTTCCGGCATTCCAGGCGCCCCTGCCGGTCCCTGGAAGGGCAGAATCACCACGTCCCCTTCAACGATGGTTTTGGTCTCAATAGCATCGAGGAGGTCCTTTTCAGAATTATACACTTTGGCGGGTCCGGAATGAACCAGCATGCCTTCATCGACCGCCGTTTGCTTTATAATCCCACTATTGGCAATGTTCCCCTTTAAGACGGCGATACCACCCTCTTGATGGTAGGGATTATCGAGACTTCTAATGACATCGTCATTCAATACTTTCCCGTTCTCACCAATTTGTTTGATGGTCTCACCGGTCACCGTTGGATTGTCATTTACCATATCCAATAACCGATGCAGGACAGCTGGAATACCTCCGGCTTCACCAATATCGGCCATCTCATAGGGACCTGCCGGAATGATAGAGCAAAGATTCGGGGTCTCTTTCGAAATCCTCTCAAAGGTATTCACGTCGATATCAATCCCGGCCTCCTTGGCTATGGCTGGGATATGTAATACCGTGTTTGTCGATCCACCCATGGCCATGTCCACACGAATAGCATTCTCAAAGGCCGCCTCAGTCATAATGTCTCTAGGTTCTATGTCTTTCTTAACAAGCTCAACGATCTTTTTGCCCGATTCATAGGCCTGTTGCTTTTTGAGCGGATCCATAGCCAGTGTTGTCGCACAGCCTTTTAAGGATAGACCCAGGGCCTCGGTTACGACGGCCATGGTATTGGCCGTATAAAGCCCGACGCAAGAACCTGCACCGCAGGTCATGCAGGGGAGAAGCGCTTCGGCCTCTTCTTCACTCATGGTTCCGGCCATTACCTGCCCCACAATACCGAAACCCATAATGGGGTGATGCTTCTTGCCATCTATAATGTTGGCTTTCATGGGGCCCCCGGTCAGGATGATGGCGGGCAGATTGAGTCGACCCGCGGCCATGAGCATCCCAGGCGTGATTTTGTCGCAATTGGTAACGCCCACCCAACCGTCCAAGGAATGGGAGAGTGTCATGATTTCTATATTGTTCAAGATATGCTCTCGGCTCGGCAGGCTGAGTCGCATTTCCACAAACATCGCGATGCCGTCACAAACCCCCGGAACGCCCCACTCGAATGGGATCCCTCCGGCGTCCCTGATGCCTTTTTTTACTTCTTGGGTCAATTTGTTTAAATGGATATGCCCGGGGATCAGGTCGTTGTAACTGTTTCCAATGCCAATAAACGGCTTCTGGAGATCGAAATCCTCTTCTCTGAGCCCGGTTGAACGCAATAGGGCCCTGTGAGGCAATGTCTCGATATTTTTCTTTAGGATGTCAGAACGCATTTTCCCCTCCTGTAATTTTTAATTCCCGGGACCAGCAATTCGCAACACGTTACCTGGAACGACAAATTCATTTACAATGCTCCATTACTCCAATACTCCAACACGCGATCCTACTCAACCCCCCTTCCCTCATTCAACCAACAGGCAACCGATTGGCCTGCAGCCACTTCAACCAGTGTTGGTCGTTCAAGGTGACACCGGTCAAAGGCATACTCACAGCGGGGATGAAAGGGACAGCCTGGGGGCGGATCTATCGGATTTGGGACGTCCCCCTCCATGGGAAAGGGTTTTGCCCGTTGCTGCGGATCCGGCATGGGTACGGCCATGAGCAGGGCCCTGGTGTAGGGATGTCGTGAGGCATTGCTGAAGTGTTTCGTAGGGGCCGTTTCAACGATCGTCCCCAGGTACATGACCGCTATTCGGTCGCATATATGCGATACGACGCTCAGGTCATGAGAGATGAATACATAGGACAAATCAAATTGGTCCTTTAGGTCAAGCATAAGATTGATCACCTGGGCCTGGATGGAAACGTCTAAAGCGCTGACAGGCTCATCAGCCACGATCAGTTCAGGTCGGACACAAAGGGAACGGGCGATACCTATCCTTTGACGTTGGCCTCCCGAAAATTCATGGGGATATTTTTCCATGTCGGCTGCACGCAGGCCGACTTTTTCCAGGATTTCGGCGGCCACTTCTCGCCTTTGATGCCTCGTGGTCTTTTGAACGGCCCTGAGAGGCTCAGTGATGATAGATTCAACCCTCATTCTCGGATCGAGGCTCGAATAAGGATCCTGAAAGATAATCTGCATTCGGTTGCGAAGAGATCGCATCTCGGCCCGGGGCCGATGGGTAACATCAAGGCCATCGAAATGGATGCTCCCGCCGGTTGGATCAATGAGCCGGAGAATCAATCTACCCAATGTGGTCTTGCCGCAGCCCGACTCCCCCACCAAACCAAAGTTATCGCCCTTTTTGACCGAGAAGGAAACATCATCAACGGCACGAACCCAGGCCTCGGGTTTAGACAATAAACCCCCGCCTAAGGGAAAGTGTTTTACCAGGTTGTTTATTTCTAAAAGCGGTTTATCTGACATTCGATTTCCGTAACTGTTTAGCCTTTTTCAAGTAACCGAGTCCCAGCAATCTTTTTACAGGGAAAAAAAGGCGCAAGGCATAGGGCTCAAGGCTCAAGGTTTTAGGCTTACGGTAAACTTCTCTTCCTTTTGCCTTGTACCTTGTGCCTTATGCCATTTCTTTATTATCTCCGAGCCCCCGCTAAATCAAATACGTTTTTTTAGTCGCTAAAGTGTTACTGATTTCTCCTGTCCGGATATTCTTTCAGCCAACAACGCGCCCTGTGGTGATCGCCGACGAGAAGGAGATCCGGTCGCTTTTCTTGGCACAAATTGAAAGCATGCTGGCAGCGATCATAGAATTTGCAGCCTTCTATATTCTCAGTCAGAGGGGGGACCGTCCCTTTGATTTCGGTCAGTCGCCCGGCCTTTCTCCCGGTTTGATCGCCAAGCTGAGGCATTGATTTAAGGAGCCCCTGGGTATAGGGATGAAATGGCCGATCAAAAAGATCAGTAACGCCAGCTTCTTCCACCACCTCGCCTGCATACATGACAACGACGCGACTGGCCATCTGCGCGACCACACCCAGATCATGGGTAATCAAAAGAAGAGACATCCCGAGTTCTTCCTTGAGACCGATCATAAGAGATAGGATTTGGGCCTGGATGGTCACATCTAATGCGGTTGTGGGTTCATCGGCAATAAGCAGCTTGGGGCGGCAAACCATGGCCATGGCAATCATCACCCTTTGCCGCATCCCTCCAGAGAGTTGATGGGGATAATCATGCATTCGTTCTTTTGCGGCAGGAATTCTCACATGCCCCAGCCAGTTCAGTGCCTCATCATAGGCATCAGCCTTTGACAATCCCTTGTGAACCAAGAGGGGCTCTGCCACCTGTCGGCCTATTGGAAGGACAGGATTAAGGGATGTCATGGGTTCCTGAAAAATCATTGAGATGTCCTGCCCCCTTGTGCGGCGGAGTTCTTCCTGGCTTAATTGGAGAAGATTCCGGCCATTAAAATGGATCATACCGTTTCTTATGTGACCCGGGGGAGAGGGTATGAGGCCCAAAATACTGAGCGCCGTTACGCTCTTGCCGCACCCGGATTCACCCACCAGACCGATGGTTTCTCCAAGGGCCAGATCCAGGCTGGTCCCATCGATCGCATGGGCCACTCCTTCGGGGGTGTGGAAGTCAACGCAGAGGTTGCGGATTTTAAGTAAATTGGCCATTTTGGATTTTGTAATAAATGCGCTTCAATTCCTGTCCTCTCGCACTAGATGCGATCATGATACAGATAATGTAATGCCGTCAAGGCATAGATCTTTGCCGTTTCCAACAGTTGGTCCAGATCCACCCACTCATCCACTTGATGGGGGACATGGCGATCGCCGGCGCCCATCGTAACAATCGGGATATTTTTTCGGGCCCAAAGAAATGTGCCGTCAGTTGCGCCTAGCACACCCCCATAAACAGGCTTTCCTTCGGATATCCGCCGGGTCGCCCAATCCGAGGCAAGGATAATAGGGTCTTGGTTATCAGTGAGGGTACAGGGTCTATCGGTTAAAAACTCCACATCCACCCCAAAGCTGTGCTTTCGATCCACATCGAATCGGCGGTCGTAATTGTCGTAATGCCCTTTGACCTTTTTTTCCGTTTCCTGTGCCAGAGCGACCAACAACCCTCTAAGATCAGGGTGCGATTGGCTCGGGATAGTCCGCACATCAACCAGGATTTGCGCCTTACCGGGCATGACGTTTAATTGTGGTGCGCCCGTGGATGGAGCTTGGATTACAGTGGGGGTGAAGCTGGGCCAACCTAGATATTCGTCGCGGCCATTCACTTCCATCGCCTCAGACTCCAATTTGTAAAGACCGTCTATAAGCCGGGCTATGCCCGGCGCGCTATTCAGACCGTGAAGGGGCATGGCCCCGTGGCTCATTCGGCCCATCAGATTGTAGCGAGCCCTGATCGCTCCTTTTTGGGTGGCGCAAATCATACCGTCCTGAGGTTCACAGATGACGGCTCCTGTGATTGGATCAGCATGGCCCCTCTCTATGAAATTCAGAACGCCAATCATTTGATCTTCTTCGTCGCACAATACGCCCCCCAGGATCGACCCCTGGAGTTCAATTCCGGATCTCTTGAGTCCGGCCATGGCGATCAGCATGGCGGCGAGGTTTCCCTTAGTATCGTTTGTTCCACGTCCATACATGCGCCTTCCTACTATTTCAGCGCCAAAGGGATCATAGTGCCAGGCTGATACGTCACCGGGCGTGACAACATCTGTATGGCCCTCGAACATGAGGGTGCGTCGGCCTTGGCCGGCTGTCCATCTGATAATAACATTGGGCCGAGCGGGGGCCGCCTCGTTGATTTCTACATCAAATCCCTGGACTTCAGCCCACTTCGCAACAAACTCGGCAGCAGGCAATTCGCTGGTTCCTGCAGCAGGGTCCCATACTGAATTGATTCTCACGAGATCCGCAGTCAGATTGACCAACTCATCCTCATGAATCTCCTTTAGAACTCTCTCAATTGTATTTTCAGGGATCATGATTGATTGTCCTTTATAAGAATGGGACGCAGATATGCGCAAATTAACGCAGAGAAACGGATTAGGCCTGAAGAATCGCTTAAGGTCACTTTGGGGACAGCATGCAGGAAAAAGAAATTTCTATCTTTTTCCTTCTTGATATCCCCAATAGTCCCGAGGGTTTGCCCTTGGGACCCCGCTTCGCGGGCCTTTAAGCGATTAGCGATTGAAATAATGAATTTACAAATCATCTGCTCTTTCTCGAATTATCGAAAACCTTGCGTTTGACTTCAGGTTTTGGTCCGAAGTTGAGCAGGAGACCGACTTCAATGTCTGTGGCTCTTAGATAGTTCAATAATTGGGCTTGGTGATCCTCAGATAGTGCTCTATTTGCTTTGATCTCAACAATGATCTTATCATCAACGAGAATATCTGCGTAATACTCGCCAATCACCTGGGAATCGTAAATGACATTAATCGGAGACTGAGAAACCGCCGGAATTGATTCCTTCTCGAATTCAATCATCATGGCATTCTCATATACCTTTTCCAAGAAACCGTAGCCGAGTTTATTGTAAACCTTATAAAAGACCCCAATTATCTTTTCAGTAAGCTCCTTGTTATTATAATCATGAAGATCAGCGTTCATCTGCGTCCCATTATCTGATTCTTACCATTTTGGGGTCGAGGGTATCCCTGAGACCGTCGCCAAGGAGGTTGAAACCGAGGACGGCCCAGGCGATGGCAACGCCCGGAAAGACGGCCATCCAGGGGGCCATCCCCATAAAGGTCTGGGCTTCGTTGAGCATTCTTCCCCAGGAGGCCGTGGGCGGTTGGGTGCCTAAACCCAGATAACTCAGGCCTGCCTCTGCCAGTATGGCGACTGCGAACTGGATGGTTCCCTGAATGAGCAAAGGCGAAAGGATGTTCGGCAGCACATGTCGCCATGTTATGGCCCATTCACTCACGCCACAGGCCCTGGCCGCTGTGATGAACTCCCTTTCCCAAATTGACATGGCCACCGCCCGGGTGAGTCTGGCAAAGACCGGGATGTAGAAAATCCCGATGGCCAGCATCGCATTGATCATCGATGGCCCAAGGATGGATGTTATCAAAATGGCCGTCAGCACTGCCGGAAAGCCGAAGAGAAGATCCGACAAACGCATAATCGCTTCATCCACCAGTTTGCCGTAATAGGCGGAGGCAAGCCCAAGGAAAACGCCGAGGCTCAATCCGATAGCCACGGTCACGAGTCCGACAATGATGGAATTCACAGCCCCGACCATGACCCTGGAGAGTATGTCTCGGCCATATTGGTCCGTTCCCAGGGGGTGAGTCAATGAGGGCGCCTCAAGACGCTGTCTGGCGTTCATGGAATCAGCGTCATAGGGGGTCCACATGAGGCTGAGAATAGCCATGCAGATTACGACCATGGAGAGGGCGAATCCAACGCTGAAGTTCAAGTTGCTGTAAAATCGTTTCATAATGCTGAACCTGCGCCCTATTCTAGTCTCACTCGCGGATCAAGACTTGCGTAAGTCATGTCAACGATGAAATTTACCAGAACAACAGCCGCCGCCATAAAAAGCACAATTTCGCGTACCACCGGAAGGTCTCTCTGGCCAATGGCCTGGAATACCAGCCGTCCCAAACCCGGCAGATAGTAAACATTTTCAATAATGATGGCTCCGGCAAAGAGTTGACCCAATTGGAGCCCCAGGATGGTCAATACAGGGATCAACGCGTTTCTGAGGGCATGAACGTAAACCACGGTGCGTTCTTTGAGACCCTTCGCCCTGGCCGTTCGAACATAGTCTTCTCTCAGGACTTCCAACATTGAAGACCTTGTGAGGCGGGTCAAAATTGAAGCCCTAATGACACCGAGTGCGAATGCCGGCAGGAGGAGGGCTTTGAAAGACCCCCAGAAACTTTCGGCCCATCCGGGAAACCCTCCGGCAGAGAATAGGCCCCATTGGACCGAAAGAAGGAGGATCAGCAGAATGCCCAACCAGAATTCGGGTGTGGCCAGGCCAAGCTGGGTAAAGAACATGACACCCACATCCCCCGGTCGATTTTGGTGCCGCGCAGCATAAATGCCAAGGGGAATGGATATGACAACGGCGAAGGCCATAGCCAAAAGCGCTAAGGGGCCCGTAACCGTCAGTCGTGAAAGGATCAGGTCGTAGACCGGCATGTCATAATTGATTGAACGGCTGCCGACTCCGGTCAGAAGATTACCCATCCAATCGCCGTATTGGACCCAGAAGGGTTTATCAAGACCCAACTCGGCGCGCAGGTTGGCCAGGGTTTCGGGTGTGGCATTAATGCCGAGGATAATCTGGGCCGGATCACCCGGTAAGGCGAAAAGGACGGAGTAAACGGTAATGGAGACCAGAAAGAGAAGAATAAGGAGGGTAATCAGCTTTTTAATGACATATCTTGCCATGATTTTAATGCAACGATAGGGTTAGGATTGGCCGGGGAATATCCCCGGCCAATATCATAAAGGCGGGTTATTTTTTCCACCACACCTGGGTGGCATCGAGGGCAATAGTGGGGTAGTTCTCCCACCAACCCATGACGTTGGCTTTCATTACAGGCAGGCTGGGCGCGGAAAACATGTATCCGTTGACGGCATCTTCAGCGATAATCTCTTGGCAGCGACCAAACCACTTCGCCTTTTCAGCCTCACTTGGCGCAATGAGGGCCTTGGCATAGGCATCTCGAAACTCCTGGGAGTCGTAAAGAAAATAGTATTTTGGATTGGCATATATGCCGATGTCCCAAGCCTCAACATGACCAATCATGGTAAGCTGATATTCTTTTTTCTTAAAAATTCGCTCAATCCATTGTCCCCACTCAACTATCTCAATGTTGAGTTTGACGCCTACCTTGCTCAGCATATCGGCAATCACCTCACCGGCACGTCTGGAATAGGAGTAAATAGCAGGCAATTTGATAGTTGCCTCAAAACCATTGGGATAACCGGCTTCGGCCAGCAATTCCTTGGCTTTCTTGGGGTTGTAGGCAAACTTGTTGGTTAGGTCAACATAATAGGGCGTGGAAGGAGACCAGTGTGAACCAATGGGTGTGCCATAACCGAACATAACCAGGTCAACCACGGCCTGTCGGTCAATGGCATAGGCTACAGCTTGTCGTACCAGTTTGTTGTCAAAGGGTTTAGCCTTGTTGTTCGTAGACATAATGACTTCGCCGGTCGTGGTCCCTGCATATACTTTAAAACGCTTGTCTTTGGCCATTTCCATGGCAGATTCCGGTGCAGCGATGTAACCGATCACATCGATGTCACCTGCCTTGAGAGCGGCAATTTGTGCGCTGGCATCGCCAATAAACTTGAATGTGACTTTGTCCAGATAGGGCAGTTCCGGATTCCAGTATCCATCGAACCTGGCCATTTCGACCCTATCTCCTCTGACCCATTTAACAAACTTGAATGGGCCGGTACCGATGGGATTTGATTTTGCGTTTTCAAAACCCGACCTGGGGAGAAAGACCGCATCGCCTTCAGCCATGTGAGCAATGAACAGGGCATCGACGTCCTTCAGCGCGATAGTGAGGGAGTAATCATCCGGTGTGTCAATATTTGTGATGCCCCTAAAATACTCAGGATGGGGATTGGTTGTTTTCTCACCCATTGCGCGGTCGATATTCCATTTGGCGACCTGGGCATTGAAGGTCTCACCATTGTGGAATTTAACCCCTTTACGCAATTGGAATTTGTAGGTTTTCCCGTCTCCTGAAACATCCCATTTTGTAGCCAGTCCCGGCACGAATTGGCCGTTTTTGTCGACCTTGATGAGACCTTCATAAATGTTGGCATACACCACGCGGTCGATTGCCGCGGCTGTGTTTCCTGTGGGATCAAGGCCCGGAGGTTCGGCCGGTTGACAAACGGTCAGGCTGCCTCCCTTAACAGGGTTATCAGCGAAGGCAGCGGGAGAATAAATGAATACACTCAAAATCAGAGCGATCAAAAATAACTTTTTCATAATGCCTCCTTTCCTAATTTTTAATTGGGGGTTTACGAATTAAAACAAATCAATGGGACTCATGCTCGTACAAAGTTAAATTGGAATAAGCCAGGATAAAAATATCAGCTTTCCAGGTCAAAACCAAAAAGCTGATAGATTAGAAAGAAAGATCAAATATGAACGTTTTAACACCACCTCTCACTTAAAGTGATATTTTAAATGGTGAGTGTTGTCCAGAAAAATAGCTACAAAGAAACGGGGAATAACCCATCATCAGGTCGTCCGATAATCGTATTTCTTGAGGCTGCCTGAAAATGCTCAGATGCAAGGCTTCCGAAATCCGGAGGAATGAGGCGTACATTGAAGTACGCCGCAGTGACCAGCCTTCGCCTGAGGCTACGGCGCGGCAGGCGAGGGATGAGGGTAACGCAGCAGATGGGCGTTTTCTGGCAGCCTCCCAGGGGGATTATCGTTTCCGTTCCTCCAAATCTCTAAAAGCCTTCATGCCTGCCAGGCTTTCTGCCGTCGTGATGCCTTTGATAATGGCTCTTGCCATGCAGTCGGCCGCCGCATGTCCGATATCGGTTAGGGCCTGGGCATGCGGGGCAACAAAGACTCCAGGTGTTTCGGGAAGGCTCCTTTTGCAGGTGGCAAGACAAAAGATAGTGTCCCCATCAAAAAGGGTGTGTGAGGGGCGAATGGCCCTTGCCATGCCGTCATGGGCCATTTGAGCCACTTTCTTTGCCTGTGATTTGGTCAAAATGGCATCTGTGGCAATCACTCCGATCGTGGTGTTTTGGGCTGGTGCGGGCTGCTGTGTTGCCGGAAGTCGGACGGCGCGTGTTCCCTGTTCTCCGAATTCGTTTTCTAATTCCAGTCCGATTTCCCAAGGTTGTCCGGTAACCGGGTCCACAACAGAGCCAAAGGCGTTTACTGCAACCAGGGCAGCGACGATCAAACCAGAGCCCAAAACCAGACTGGCCGTACCCAGCCCGCCCTTCATACCCCCGGAAAAGGTCAGCGCACCGGTTCCCGCTCCCACAGTGCCCATTGGAACGGCCCCGGTTTTGGCAGCTTCACAGGCCTTTTTTCCCCACTCCGCATTAATCGGTGGAACGAAGTCCCTTCCCCTCCCAAGGTCGTAAAGAACAGCCGCAGGGACAATGGGCGCTACATGCTCGCCATCAAGGGGAAATCCGTGGCCTTTTTCGGCCAACCAGCGGACGACGCCGTCGGCAGCGGAAAGACCGTATACGGATCCGCCAGACAGGACAATGGCTTGGGCCCTTTCAACAAGGTTCTCAGGTTCAAGAAGATCGGTTTCTCTTGTGCCGGGAGCGGCACCTCTCACATCAACACCCCCTACGGCCCCATCATAACAGATCGCTACCGTGACGCCGCTGACCGCCTCCTTGTTGGTATAGTGTCCGACAATGATTCCCTCAACATCAGTCAATGCATTGTATTTTCCCGTTCGTGACATGAAGATCTCCTTATGTTGTTCAGAGGCGAAAGACCTAGTAACCAAAGCCAAAGGATCAATTGATTAGCCGGGTCTTTGAACATAAAAAAACGGCTTCGCACTGTCAAGGCTATCCCCATGCCAGCAGAGTTTGGGACGTCTACATTGACAGCTCTTTTAAAGTGAATACGTAAGTAACATAAGCACTATGCTTATTAATTGGGATTGATTGAAATGGAGAAAAGCTCACAATGAACGAACGGGGAAAGATCGTTTCATTCCTCATGGAGGTCATAGGCGAAGAAGGATGCGGCGTTTCCTGTGAGGAAGCCACCTCTCTTAACTTGCCTTGAATGTCCTTTGTATCTATTATAGCGATTTCACATCTCACATAAACGATCCAATAGGCATTTTCGAGTTGTAAATAATTCAAAAAGAATATTCTATGAATAATCCTAGAAGGACCGAAATTCGTGCACACGGCGTACGCATCCTGCTGTCGCGCCATCCGGAGATAAGGAGACTTAAACGCAATGCCTTTCCTGTGGTTCATGGGAACAAGCTATGGAACTCAAGCTGGTTATTGATGGAGTATTGTGACCGGAAAGGGATTCCCAAGGGCGCCAAAGTGATGGAGGCGGGAAGCGGCTGGGGGTTGGCTGGCATTTATTGTGCAAAAAAATTTGATGCCAAGGTCATTGCCGTCGATTTCGACACACACGTTTTTCCTTACCTGCAGTTGCACGCGGAGGTCAATGGCGTGAAAATAGCCCCCGAAAAAAGGGAATTTGATCGAATCACAAAAAAGGATTTAAACAAGATTGATATTCTTATTGGCGCCGATATCTGCTTCTGGGATAAAATGATTGACTCCTTAAGGAGGCTTATCAAAAGGGCCTTAAAGGCGGGAGTCAATCGCGTGCTTATTGCTGATCCGGGTCGAACAACCTTCGAGCATCTTGGACACCATTTTGTCGAAAAAGGCCAAGGACGGATTTTTGACGTGACCACTCAGCGACCGAAACGTATTCGGGGGCGAATTCTGGAAATTTTTTCTGTTGGCAATTTGAGTCATTGAAACCTTAATTTCCTTGACTTTAAAGCATTTTATGGTATTATAACTAATTAATGAATCGGGGTGTGCTTTTTCCAAAATAGAAGAAAGGTATATAAATTGCATAACTAAGGAACGAAGAAACCTCAATAATCAGAAAACAATGTGAATCATGCCAAAAGAAATAAAAGAAAAGAGATCTGAATCCAGGACTACCGTTGACAAATACTACAGTCTCGAATTCTCCAAAGAGGGAATGGGCAGTGTTTATCAGTTTAAGATATGGAATCTGTCCGCTAAGGGGATGTGCGTTTTGGTCAAAGAGGACTCGGAACTGCTTGAGTATTTAGAGGTTGGAGAGGTCATGGACATGAAGTATTATAGTTCTGATGCGTCCAAGCCAACCGAGTATCTCAAGACTGAGATTAAGCACATTACCAAAGATGATGAAGGACAGTTCAAGGGCCATTTCCTGATAGGCTTATCCATCCTGGACCAATAGGAAGGGACGGCTTAGCCATTCCCCTTAAAATTAAAGAGCCTTTATAGGAGCCTCTCATCTCCTATTGAAAAGACCCCCATCAACCTATTTCAATTACAATTCAAAGATACCCTGTTCCAGGGGCGTGAGAATTTCCCAGCCATCACTGGTGACCAACACCGTATTCTCCAGACCGACCGCTCCCTCTCCCGGAAAGACAATTTTTGGTTCTAAAGCGAATGTCATATCCGTTTCCAGGGGATAGGCGTGGCCCTGGGCCAGGAAGGGATACTCATTGAGTTCCAGCCCGATTCCGTGGCCTATGAATTTGGTTTGCAGTCCGGATGGGCCCAGGTAGTTGTCTCCATACCCCAGCCTCTTCGCCATGTTCAAAGTATTCCTGTAGAGGGTTTCACAATCAGCCCCGGGCTTGACATCATCCAGCACCGCATCATGGATCTCATGGCAGACCTTGTAGGCATCAATGAACTTCTGATCCATTTTTCCTATTGAAAACACACGAGTCTCATCAGCCTGATACCCACGAAAACAGGTTCCAAAGTCCACCAAAACCGGTTCGTGGGCCTTAATGATCTTCGAACTGGCCCCAACGGGAAATGCCGGCGAAAGGCCCAATCCACCCATGGGTGAATCGGATTGACTCACGATGCCGCCGGTAACCCCGCTTAAGATATGCCAAGAATAGGCCTCGTAGTTGAGTGATCTTACCCGCAGTAACCCCTCATGCCTGTATTTCTTCGCGGCGGCTTCCATCAAACCACCAAAGGCGATCTCCGTCATGCCTTTCTCAAGGAATACTTTCGCTTCAAGAAATACCTTCTCCCCGATTTTCCCGGCGGATCTAATGAGTTCG
The DNA here is from genome assembly GCA_964459445.1 of uncultured Desulfobacteraceae bacterium. Classification (GTDB taxonomy): domain Bacteria; phylum Desulfobacterota; class DSM-4660; order Desulfatiglandales; family HGW-15; genus CAYWMP01. The sequence continues at coordinate 16,463 of CAYWMP010000027.1, read as the reverse complement.
ATTTCGTAAGGAGATTTGATCTTTCTAAGGTTTTTGATCAAGTGAGAAACGTCTTTGAACCGCGTATCGGGAAAAAACCCTTTCAACCTGAAATAATCCAGGACCGGCAGGACATCCAGCTCCAGCCCGAGGGTCTTGGGCAAGCCCTCAAAATGGTCGTCAATGATGGAAGGAAGATCGCGAAGGGATCTCATGTTCATGACCCTATCCATAGGAGATTCCAACCGAACCCTGTTGATTTCCTTCTTGACGAGGAGAAGGGGATCTCCTCTCAGGGGGATATAGAGCAGGCAATCCTGAGCGGTTCCGGAAAAATAGTAAAGGTCCATTTTTTGGATGACCAAGACGCCATCCATCTCATCCTTTTCCATACCGGTTCTGAGCTTTGCAATTCTCTGATCAATTTCCTCACGAGGGGTAAGGCGGTATCCCATGGATTTGAAAAGACCCTTCAATTCTGATTCAGACCATGCTTTGTAATCCATTTTCAATTCCCGTTTCTTTCAATAGAAGTTGATTCTTGCGGCAAGATATAACCTCAAATAAGGTGAGCCGCGTTCGGCGGAAAAGTCAAAAAAAGAACAATGATCAGTTCATAAAAACCAATACCATTTGGAAATGAAAAAGGCGGCAATAGATTTTGCCGCCCCCTTTTCTTTCAATAATATTTTCAAGCAATGTCTGAAGGTTTACAAAGATGTTCCGATTCCATGGCGACTCTGCCGCAGGATGAGCAGACATATTTCATGGCAGACAGTTTGTCTTTGCACATATGTGAATGATCCACATTCGGAGCTCCGCAGAAGCTGCACTTGGCTTGATCGCCACAGGGATTACACAGGTGTCCCGGTTCATTGGCAACCGCACCGCAGTTCTTACATGTATAGGCCATGATTTACCTCCTTATGATGAGTTCAGTGAAAAATAAACTGCAATCAATACCTTATGTTATCCTAATATTGTAATGAACCCTGGGAAAGTCAAGAAAGAGGCGGATACCGTTTGGGGTGGGTGGAGGTTGTCCATAGGGATAGTCATCCTTAACTTTAATGATACCAAAAGAAAGCCGATTATATGCAACTCTTGGGGAGGACAGCATGCGTAAAGTCTTAAATATGATATTTCCGTTGGTAATACTATTATTTGCCATGTCTTGTTCATTTTCGGTCATTTCTCACCAGGTCAAAAGGGAGTCGCAATCACCAGTCTCCTTTAAAACCATCGTTCAAGAGAATGAGGCCTTCATTGGCAAGACGGTTATTCTGGGGGGCTACATCCTCGGTACCAAGGTGGAGACCATTGATCTGGAAAGCGTCACGACGATAGAAGTCCTTCAAACCCCCTTGACGTTTAATGATATGCCCAAATTGAAAGAGGAATCGGAGGGGATCTTCAAGGTCTCCCACAAAGGCCTGTTAGACCCGGACCTTTACAGCAATGACCGCAGGATCACGGTAGCGGGGGTTTTAAGGGAATGCGCGGCCGGCGAGAAACCGGACTGTACACTTGAAAGCCGTGAAATCTATGTCTGGCCTGAGTATGATAACACCTATCCTACTGCCTATTCCACCGACCCTCACTATTGGCACAGGTACCACGAGAGACAAATCGAAATGAGCAAGGACAAAATCTATCAAAACCTGCCCGAATTGGAGTAACAGCAAAAGCCGGAATCCCAAGGTACCGTTTGAAATTTTAAATGATTGTGAAAGAGTGAAAGATCGCACTTTCATAAAAGAAATTCAAATGAGTGTATGAGAATAGAAACTGGTCTACTGGCGAGAAAATAGATTTTGGGTAGGGTGATGAAAAATGCTTAGATGCTAGGCGCGCGAAATCTCGAGGAATGAGTCGTACATAGAAAGTACGTCGCAATGAGGAGAGATGAGCGCAACGCCGCAGATGAGCGTTTTTCAGCACCCTGCTATTTGGAAAGAAAGAATAGGACCAGACTCTCCACCAACTCAGCCATGAAACGATAATCCAGTTTTTCCATGGTATCCGAGGGCAAATGGTAATGGGGATTTCGGTACCAGGCGGAGTCCGTAACCATGACGGCCTTGAATCCCTCATCCCAGAAAGACGAATGATCGCTCAACCTCACCGCAGGCACCAGCCACCCGGCCAAAGGGATGGTCACTTTGATAAAGGGAAGCCCTTGATTCTTCTTAAAAGACCGAACCAGGGAATTGGCAAATCCTCTTGAACTCAGATTGCTCACAATGCCGATGAATTGACCCGTTTTGGGGTAATCAAAGAACATCAAAGGAAAAGGATACTCTTGACAGCCTGGCTCTTTGCAGGAATAACCCACCATTTCAAGGCAGATCATGCCATCGATTTTTTCTTTGGTCTTCCTGGCCTTTTTTGCATAGACCTTGCTCCCCATAAATCGACTTCTGTAAACCGGCGGTTCCTCAAGGGCAAAGGAGATGAACTTCACCGACAGATCCGGACCAATGCCAGATCTCAACGCCTTTAGCTGGCGGGCTGTCTCCAGCTGCACGGCTATGGCGCTGGCATTATCATCCGCTCCGACCGTGCCTGAAACCGAATCATAATGGGCGCCAAGAACAAAGGTTTTGGAAGGTTTTTCGCGAAAGCTAACCTCTGATACAATATTGTACACCGTGAAATTTTCATAGGAGTAAGGTTCGCGCGTTACAGGAATGCCAACCTCTTTATAAAAGGATTCAATGTAGTCTGCGGTTTTCGTGAGATTTTCAGGAAAGAGGACGCTTCTCTCACCAATGGCAATGGTCAGGGTGTTGAGATGAGATTTTAATCTTTCGGCCGTCCTATCAATGTCGATCATAAAGGTTTCTTGATTGCCGGGAGCGGAGGTAGCCCACAGAATGAGCAGGCAGGAGACTAAGGCAATAAACCCTTTCATCTCATAGGATCCTACTTTGCCCCTTTTTTTATCTTGGCCCAGGTATCCCGCAGCGTTACTGTCCGGTTGAAAACCAAATGCTCCTCGCTTGAATCTTTTGAATCGACACAGAAATAGCCTAGCCTCTCGAACTGGTATCGGGTTCCCGGTTTGGCGCCCTTGAGACTGGGCTCAAGGCGGCAGTCGGTCAAGACCTCTAGGGATTTTGGATTCAGATTGGATGTAAAGTCCTCTCCGCCCTCCTCATCACTGGGGTTTTCCTTGGTAAAGAGATGGTCGTAGAGGCGAACTTCGGCAGGTACGGCATGGGATACCGATACCCAATGGAGCGTTGCCTTGACCTTTCGCCCGTCCGGGGCCCAACCGCCCTTGGTTTTCGGATCATAGGTGCAATGGAGTTCTCTGATCTCCCCTGTTTCTTCGTCCTTTAGGACATCGACACAGGTAACGTAAAACCCATATCGAAGTCTCACCTCACGGCCCGGAGCCAGGCGGTAGAATTTTTTTGGCGGGTCTTCCATGAAATCATCCTTCTCGATATAGAGCTCACGGGAAAAGGGAACCTTTCGGTTGCCTTGACTCAGATCTTCAGGGTTGTTTATGGCATCCAATTCCTCAACTTTGCCTTCAGGAAAGTTGTCGATAACGATCTTCAATGGACGAAGAACTGCCATGACCCGCGGTGCCCGTTTGTTGAGATTCTTCCGCACACAATACTCAAGCAATGCAAGATCAACCATGCTGTCACGCTTGGCCACGCCGATGCGTTCACAGAAGTTAATAATTGAATCAGGTGGGTATCCCCGTCTTCTTAGACCGGATAGGGTCGGCATCCTCGGGTCATCCCACCCGTTGACGTGCTTGCCTTCAGCAAGCTGGAGCAATTTCCGTTTACTCAGAACGGTGTGACTAAGATTCAGACGGGCAAATTCTATTTGCTGTGGATGATAGATCCCGATGTGTTCGATAAGCCAATCGTACAGGGGACGGTGATCCTCAAATTCCATCGTACAAAGGGAATGGGTGATACCCTCAATGGAATCCGATTGTCCATGGGCGAAATCATACATGGGATAAATACACCACTTTTCACCCGTACGATGATGGGAGGCATGCAGCACGCGGTATATGACAGGATCTCGCAGGTTCAGATTTGGAGATGCCATATCGATTTTCGCCCGCAGGACGCGAGAGCCGTCTTCAAACTCGCCCGCTTTCATGCGTTCGAAAAAATCCAGGTTTTCTTCCATTGATCGGTTTCGGTAGGGACTTTCTTTGCCGGGTTCAGTCAGAGTTCCCCGGTATTTCCTAATATCATCCGCACTCAAATCGTCTACATAGGCCTCCTCCTTTTTGATCAATGTTATGGCATATTCATAGAGTTGATCAAAATAATCGGAAGCATAGTACTCTTGATCCCCCCAATCAAATCCCAACCACCGAACATCCTCCTTGATGGATTTGACGTATTCCTCTTCCTCTTTGGTAGGGTTGGTGTCATCGAAGCGAAGGTTGCAGAGACCGCCGAATTCAGCGGCCGAGCCAAAATTCAAACAAATGGATTTGGCATGACCGATGTGCAGATAACCGTTGGGCTCAGGCGGGAACCGCGTATGAACGCGGCCGTCGTTTTTATTTGCACTTACATCCTCTTTAATAATCGAACGGATGAAATTAGGCGGTGCGGCAGATTTCTCTTCACTCATATCCTTTTCTCCTCTTTTGATCGGTTCAGTCGCGTCGTCCGTCGATTCTTTCAGCTGAATGCCCCAAAGTGGGCATTCATTTTAGCATATTTTTGTTGTTTGTCAGGCTAATATTACGTCTCAGAAAAGCATCAGCCAAAAAGGCACCAAGTCACGAAGATTATATCCAAAGTGATCGGTTCAAAGGTTAAAGGTTAATGCTTCTGGGTTCAGAGTTCACGGATTGAGAATTCATTAAAAATCAACCCTTGAACCTTGAACTGTGAACCTTTTAACCCTCTTTTAGATACATTATGTTTTCCAAATTTGCCAAATATAGTGGTAGAGTAATCAGTACATGGAAAATAATGTTGTTTGTTCTTACTAAATCGAGAGAGGAGGCAAACATATGGCGAAAGACAATTCAACGTTTTTGGATGCAAACGATCCATTTCCGAAGTTGGAGTTGAATTTGGTTTCAGGAGAAAACCTCGCGTTGCCCGAAGGCACCGGAGAGGGTTATGGTGTGATCCTGTTCTATCGCGGGTTCTGGTGACCTTTTTGCAGTCAGCAGTTAGCCGACTTTCAATCCAAGATAAAGGAGTTTGATGGAGAAGATATGACGATCATTGCAGGGACCGTGGATCCGTTGGATAAGGCAAAGGCCTATGCCGAAAAACTCGCTGTCACCTTTCCCATGGCCTATGGTATGAACGCAGAAGAGGTGTCCAGGGCCACAGGCGCCTTTTATGACCAGGGAAAAAAGTATATTCATGCAACCGGTTTCCTCCTGCGACCGGATAACACGGTTGAGGTCGCCGTCTACAGCACCGGCCCCATTGGGCGCTTCGTCGCTCAGGATGTGCTGGGACTGGTAAGGTTCTACAAAAGCCGAAAGAAGTAATGGATCGTTCCACTGCAGCAAAGATCGAACAAATTCGTTCCCGCCTGCCCGATGTCATGTTGCAAGACAAGGCGGGCCTCATGGAAAGACTTGAAAGGATGGCGCATCAACGGCCAGGAAAGGGCGGCGGGAAACGGATATTTAGGGAGTTGAAGTTACTGAAAAGCCGAGTCGATCGTTCCATCCGGGAACGGAAAAAAAGGCTTTCAAAAAAGCCCAGGATCACCTTTCCATCTACCCTTCCCATCACCGCCAAGCAAAAAGAAATCATACAAGCTATTAGATGCAATCAAGTCGTTGTCATTTCCGGTGAAACCGGGTCTGGCAAAAGCACACAAATCCCAAAAATGTGCCTGGCGGCAGGTCAAGGCATTGCCGGTAAAATCGGGTGTACGCAACCGAGGCGAATCGCCGCCACCACGATTTCAAGGCGCATAGCCGAGGAGATTGGAGAGGAACTTGGCCAATCGGTCGGATATAAGATCAGGTTTAATGACAAAAGCAACCCCCATGTTTATATCAAGGTTGTAACCGACGGTATGTTGCTGGCGGAGACACAAAGGGATCCCAGGCTTTACGAATACGATACCCTCATCATAGACGAGGCCCACGAAAGAAATCTCAATATCGATTTCCTCCTGGGGATTCTGAGGCGGCTTCTGCATGAAAGAACGGATCTAAAACTCATCATCACATCCGCAACACTGGACACGGAGAAATTTTCCGCAGCCTTTGACCATGCCCCCGTGATTGAGATCGGAGGGCAGATGTATCCGGTCGAGGTGAAGTACATGCCCGTGGATTCGGAACTTGAGGACCGGGGGGATGTGACCTATGTGGACATGGCGGTCAGGGCCATAGATAGGCTCCAAAAGGGAAGCCGCACCGGGGACTTCCTCGTTTTCATGCCGACAGAGAAAGACATCATAGAGACTTGTGAGCGGCTGGAAGGAAGGCAATACCTCTCAACAACCGTCATCCCCCTTTACGCAAGGCTTCCCGGTGACAAGCAAGGGAGAGAGTACACCACAAAGGGGAGGAAGATCGTCGTGGCCACCAATGTGGCCGAGACGTCTCTGACCATCCCTGGCATCAAATATGTCATCGATACGGGTCTTGCCAGAATTTCCCGTTATCTTCCGAGCACTCGAACCAGCAGTCTTCCCATCAGTCCCATTTCCAAAAGCAGTGCGGAACAAAGAAAAGGGCGGTGCGGTCGCGTTCAGAAGGGGATCTGCATCAGGTTATACTCGGAAGAGGACTATGAGTCTCGGCAGACCTTTACGTCCCCGGAAATCCAGCGCGCAAATCTGGCTGAAGTCATTTTGCGCATGATATCCCTCAATCTGGGGGACCCCGCGTCCTTTCCTTTTCTTGACAAACCGAGTCCGAGAAGTATCAAAGACGGCATTGATCTTCTTTTGGAACTCGGGGCCATTGAAAGGCAAGGCAACAAAATGGCCCTCACGGAAAGAGGGAAAATGATGGCCAGGATGCCCCTGGATCCGAGGATCTCCCGGATGCTGCTCGAAGCCCAAGGGGAGGACTGCATGAGGGAGACGGCCATCATAGCCTCTGCACTGAGCATACAAGATCCACGGGAGAGGCCGGCTGAACGCGCAAAAGAGGCCGATCAGGTGCACCTGCCTTTTCGGGATCCCCAATCCGATTTTCTCACCCTCCTCAATATTTGGAACCAATATCATCACACATGGGAAAGACTCAAAACGCAGAGCAAGATGAGGAAATTCTGTAGACAGCATTTTCTCTCCTTCCCGAGGATGCGGGAATGGATCTATACCCGCGATCAAATCATCACAATTCTAAAGGAACAAAGGATCAGGCTGGGAAATCGGGGCAAGCGGGAAATCTCTGAAGAATTTTATGCCGGCATCCACAAATCCGTTTTGAGCGGCTATCTCTCCAATATTGCGGTCAAGAAGGACAAGAACATCTATCTGGCCGCTCGAGGCCGGGAGGCCATGGTTTTTCCCGGATCGACTTTGTTCAATACCGGAAGCCCCTGGATCGTTGCTGCCGAGATGGTTAAGACTTCAAGACTCTTTGCCCGGGCGGCGGCGAGAATAGACCCGCAATGGCTGGAAACCCTGGGTGGGAGTCTATGCAAATCCAGCTATTCACACCCCCATTGGGAGAAGAATCGTGGAGAGGTGAGGGCCAACGAGCAGGTTTCGCTTTACGGGCTGGTTATTATCCCCAAAAGGAGCGTCTCCTTTGGTCCGATCAATCCCGACGAAGCCCACGAGATATTCGTCCGTTCAGCACTTGTCGAAGGTCAGGTCAAGGAACAACTTCCCTTTCTTCGACATAACCTGAAACTGGTGAGAAAAATTGAGGAATTGGAGGACAAAATAAGGCGGCGGGGGCTGCTTATTACTGAGGACCAGATGGCTGAGTTCTATTCCATCAACCTCAAGGGGATCTATAACATTCGCTCCTTGAAAAAGGCCATCAAAGACAAAGGAGGCGACGGGTTTCTCAGGATGCGGGAAGAGGATCTCCTCATATCTTTGCCGGATCAGGATGAACTCGGCCTATATCCGGATCAAATCACCTTCGGGGAGACCCGTCTCAAGACGTCCTACAAATTTACGCCGGGAAAGGAGGAGGACGGTGTCACGGTCTCCATCCCTTCCGCCATGGCCACCAGCATCCCTGTTGAGAGGTTGGACTGGGAAGTCCCGGGCATGATCAGGGAGAAAGTCTTGGCCCTGATCAAGGGGCTCCCAAAGAAGTACAGAAAACAACTCGTCCCGGTATCCGAAACAGTTGAGGTGATCCTGGCTGAACTTGAAAAGGATAATCAGCCCTTTGTCTCGGCCTTGGCCCGGTTTATCTATAAGAGATTCGGCGTGGATGTCCCCGCCACTGTTTGGTCTTCCATTGAAATCCCAAATCATTTGAGAATGCGCTTTTCGGTTGTAGACCACAGGGGGCGGGAGCTTGAGTCAGGCAGAGATGGTCAAGTTCTCGATCGCATTTCTCCTCCTGACCGGGGACACGATTCTCGAGCATGGAAAAAGGCTCAAGAGGAATGGGAAAAGAAAGATATCAAATCATGGTCCTTCGGGTCTCTGCCTGAAAGCATCATCCTGGGACCTCACCAAATCGCCTACCCTGGATTGGAAAGCGGGGATGATCGGGTTCAGATTCGCCTCTTCGATGATCAGAGGTTGGCCTTAAATGCTCACAAAGAGGGGATTCAAACGCTTTTTTGTCTACATTTTGCAAAAGACCTGAAATTCTTGAAAAGGAATCTCTCGCTTCCTCAGAATGTCGATCAGGGTGCAGCCTATTTCGGGGGCGTCAAGGCCTTTGAGAAAACCCTATATGAAAGCTTGATGAGGAGACTGTTCCACAGAAACATCCGCTCACAGGAGGAATTTGAATCCAGTGCCACGTCCTTGGGGCCGACTATGATGTCCAAAGGGGGCGAACTCAGAGATAGGGCTGTTAAGTTAATTCAGGTATACCAAGCGACACGCGCGACACTCCATGATATCGAGAACGGGAACAGATCCAACAGGGCCGTCCTGGGCATCTGCGAAGGCGTCCGGGCCGATCTGTCGGCGCTGGTTCCTGAAGATTTTTTAAAGAAATATTCAGATGATCGTCTTTCCCAGATTCCCAGATATCTGAAAGCCATGAAAATACGGATAGAGCGGGGCGCCAATGCGCCGGATAAGGATCGTCAAAAGATGGCTAAAGTTGAGGTCTACACCAGGGGCCTGCATCAAATCAAGGAGGCTTTGTCTATCCACGCAAGCGATGAAAAGAGGGAGGCGGTTAAGAGCCTTCGATGGATGATTGAAGAATTCAAAGTATCGCTTTTTGCCCAGGAACTAAAAACGCCATTCCCTATTTCAAAAAAACGTTTGGATGAAAATATGAAGGAAATAGAAAGGATGGTGTGATTGACATTCCCCCTAAATCTGCTAAGTTTCCAGCGACTCAGGATTCCTCATAGGGGAAACAAGACATGACCATCCTTTTTTCCACCATGGACAATGTTGGCGGGAACGGGTCGAAAGCCTTTCAGTGCGGCGCTTGTGGAAGCCTGATTTCGCAATCTGACCGGCTTATCCGCATTAACGGTTCGAACAGGCACCTCTTCCTCAATCCGGAAGGGATGGAATGTGATTTCCATACCTTCTATTCCTGTCCCGGCGCCATTGCTTTGGGGGAGGCAACGGATGCCTATAGTTGGTTTTCGGGATATGGGTGGCGCATGGCCTTTTGCGGTCAGTGCGGTCAACATCTGGGATGGTTCTACGAATCGGTTTCCGTTGTCGAAAGGCCCCGGGAGTTTTGGGGTATTCTCGTGTCCCATCTCGTCACACGCCATTCAGAAAATTCGACGAGTAACCTGGACTAGGTTACTTGAGAAATTGTTGAAGAGTGTGGTGGGATGTTGGGAAAGTTTCTTTAGATCGTTCACAAAGGTCTCGGATTCATAATCCAGCTGTATTAAGGTCCGATCTGATTGGTTCCATCCCCCAGCAATTCGTCCTGCATGTTTCGAAGCCTGAATTTGATATCGCTAAAGCTTTCAAAAGGCCCTTCCAATTCGCTGCTGCCGTCTCTATTCCGAGACTGGTCCAGCGCCTCCTCTAACCATTCTAATGCCTCAGAGGTTTTCTTCTGTTTCATCAGTACCACGGCAAGCCAGTATTTAACCTCTACCTGATACCCAACACAGGGCAGTTTGTGGTTTTTGATGCGCTCGATAATCCTTTTGAACAGGGATTCAACTTCCATCCATCGTTTGAATTTCATTAATAGACGGGCCTTGAAATAGAGATCGGAAGTGCTAGGAGATTGCCTTCTCGTCATGGCGCGATCTAGAATTTCCAGGGCCTTTTCATAATCCCCATAGTCAAAATAGGCGGATATGAGTCCATAAGTTGCCTCATTGGGGGCATATTGCCCATGGTTTAGGGAGAATTCAATTTGCTTTAGCCCCAGTTCACGCTTATCGGGAATCCAGAATGCGATGATTCTCAGGAAACTTGATTTTGCAGTACGCCAGTAATGGTAAGTTCCCAATCCCAAATACACGTCATAGAGGCCCGGTTCTTTTGATAGGGCTTCCCTGAAATTCCGTACCCCTCTCCGCGCGTCAAGAAATGCACCGATCCAGTCATTTTTTCGAAACCGATTGAATGCTCGGTAACCATAGGATGCGCCAACATAAAAGTGGATCCAGGGATCGTTGTCTTGCTTGAGAATTTTATTCCCCTTTTCAATAGCAAGTTGAACATTGGACTCCAATTCCTTTTCATATCTGTTGATTCGGAAACTACTCATCCAGATCTGATAGATTGCCGTTTTAAAGAAATGGGGTCCCGGGTGATGGGGATATTTTTCATGGAGGCTGTTAAGAAGCGCTATACTTTCTTCGTACCGCTCATTGAACACCATCTCAATTCCAAATGATACGGTGTCGTGGAACAGGGGATCCGTCGATCCCATGATGTCCGGGGATATAACCGGCACACGATCAATGACTTCAGCGTAAACGGCTGGACACAGTGAGAAAAACAATATAAACAGGCCGACAAAAGCAGCCGCAAGTCTCCCCATCAGGGCTGCCGCTTTTGTGTGTTCGTAAACACCAAGATGCTTGTGCATTTTTTTGATCATATCCGTATGTTTAGACATCCCCGTGGCAATATTCAAGGCCTGATCCAAAAACAACACCAGATTCTTGAAAGGCGGCCTTTTCTAGGTAGAAGAGGAACAATGCTCATGAATGGTACTTGAACTTGGATCAATTCCGTGTCCAGCCTATCTCAGGTTAGCTAAATAAAATATCAAGTCCAATAAAAAAGGGCCGGAAGCCGGCCTTTGTATTCTCTTTGCTTGAGACTAGAAACCGTATCAAATCAATTGGCCGAAGCGGTGGAAATAATGCAGTTGATCCTGATGATTGGTTTTCCTGGGAACTCATCAAAAAGCATATCTTGGACGCCAATATTTTGTCACGCTCTGGCACGAACCCGTCAAGATTTTGTGTTCGCTGAAGCGCTCCATAAATTTTTGAATACAGGCCTTAAGAGGCTCTTTTTTAAATAATTTTCCATCCAAAGTTTTTCTTTCCTTAGAGTTTTAGCAATTCCCAACTCAATACCACCTAAAAGAACTCAATAAGAAACCACAATCGCCAAATAAAGACATCCGGATTTGCCCTCCATTAAAGGGACAGGGTTCTTGGGAGCACATCCGATAAAGGAGGGAAGTAATGGCAAGTATCTTGCAAAATGAGAAAGCGAATCTAAAGACAAAAATCACTTCTTCGGCTTAATCGCCGACTAAAGAAAAGCAATAAAACCATCAAGACTTCGAAGAAGGAGGTATTTCAATGTCTAAGAGAATTTTAGCCTTTGGTCTTATATTCATTGTTATTTGCGCCGTTTTTATTCCCCTGGGAGGGGGGGGCATCCGCGCACAAGATGAAAGCCCAAAGACCTATGTGGGATCAAAGATGTGCGGTGACTGCCATGACGACGAATATCAAAGCTTCATGAAATATGCGAAAAAGGCCCACTCCTATGAGAGTGTCACGGTCATGAAGAAAGGGCTCACGGAAGAGGAATTCTTGAAATGCCTGGAATGTCACACTACGGGTTATGGGAAACCAGGCGGATCCCGCAGTATAGAGGAAACGCCGGAACTCAAGGAGGCAGGATGTGAGGTTTGTCATGGCCCGGGAAGCGCCCATGCAGAGTCGGAGGACGCCGAGGATATCAAAGGCAAGCTCGAGGCGAAGGATTGTGAATCCTGCCATAGTTCAGAACGGGTGGAGGCATTCAACTACAAGCCGTTGGTTTTCGGCGGCGCGCATTAGAGCGTAAGGAGAAGGAGTCATGAGATTCAAAAGATTTACTCGCATTTTTAGAGAACATTTATGGGTCCAAGTCATGTCTGCACTGTCCCTCGTGGTTATTCTCGTGATGGGATCTATGGTGGTCGTCAATATTGGAAATCAGAATGCGTTGGTTGCGGACCATGTTGAGCGCCAAAATGAGATGCTGGCTGAAGCCATCGAAGGAGCGATGCATAACGCCCTTTCCGTTGGGAATAACGATGAAGTCAGGGTGCAGCTGGCAAGACTAAAAACGAAGATGCCGGATCTGGATTTTTATGTATACGGTTTTGATCAGAACATCTCCTTTGCAACGAAGGCGGATTCTGAAGGGAAATCCCTTAATAGTGTGACAAAAAACAAAGACGCTCTAAAGGCAATCGCACTTATGATGAAAGATGGGAAGGCTGCAGCCGAGCCATTCAGTGAAAATGTGAATGGTAAACCCTATCTTTCAATTGTTCGGCCTCTTCTTAATGAAAAACGATGCTACCACTGCCACGGCAGTTCCAGAAACGTGCTGGGAGGAACACTGGTCAGGGCATCGACCGAGAAGGCTTTTAATGCCATCCAAAATGCCCGAAACCTAAACATTATCATGGGGATTGGGGGCCTTGCCCTGGTTATTGTTCTGATTTATTTTCTTTTCCAGCGATTTGTGAATAAACCCATGCAAAAGCTCCTGGATATGACCGGAATGATAGGAAATGGCGATCTCACCGCAAAGATGGATGTCAAGGGAAGAAACGAAATCAGTCATATGTGCAGTCGCATGAATGATATGTGTGACAATCTTCGTAGTATGGTCAACGACATCGTCTCGGGCAACAAGCAACTTGCGGGGTCCTCTGATCAGCTCTCATCCATTTCTGAGCAGATGTCTGCAGGAGCAGAACAAACATCCGGTAAATCCAACCAAGTTTCGCAAACAGCGGAACAGATGAGTTCGACCATGTCCACTTTGGCGGCGGCTATAGAGCAGGCATCCACCAATACATCAGTAATAGCCTCATCGGCCGAGGAGATGGCGGCCACGATCAATGAAATTGCTCAAAACTCCGAAAAAGGGCGCTCCATAAGTGCTGAAGCCGTCTCCGATGCCAGAGATACATCGGAGAAGGTTCATGAGTTAGGTACAGCCGCACAGGAAATCGGTAAAGTCACGGAGACGATCAACGAAATCTCCGAACAGACCAACCTACTGGCCCTCAACGCGACTATTGAGGCGGCAAGGGCGGGTGAAGCCGGCAAAGGGTTTGCGGTGGTGGCCAATGAGATTAAAGAGCTGGCCAGACAAACGGCAGAGGCAACCGGAGAAATTAAGAAGAGAATCGAGGGGATTCAGGGGTCGACCGATACCACGGTCACCCATATAGACAAGATTTCAAAGGTCATCAATGAAGTGAATGATATCGTTGCCACGATTGCAACAGCGGTTGAGGAACAGTCCGTCACCACGAATGAAATTGCAAGCAACGTGGCCCAGGCCTCTCAGGGCATCAAGGAGGTCACGGAAAATATAGTGCAGAGTTCCAGTTTTGCAAGTGATATTGCAACGGATATTTCTGAGGTGAATCAGGCGGCCAGCGATATGGCAAACAGCAGTTCCCAGGTGAACCTAAGCGCCGGAGAACTCACCAAGCTGGCTGGGAAATTACAAGAAGTTGTCGGAAGATTTAAGCTCTAGGTCGCGCAAATGGAAGATCAAAAAAATAGGCCGGTGATTGATCTTTCAAGAGATCATTCAAATTTCGGTAAAGACACCCTTGAAACAGAAGCAAAACTCCTTGCGATTAACGCCGCTTTCGAAGCAGCCAAAGCAGGTGAATCGGGCGGCGAATTTGCCCTGCTGGTCGATCTGGTCAAAGATTGGGCCCTTCGGGGCAAAGGGTCCAATGAGGGGATTGAATAGAAATACTTCTGTTTTCGGCTGATGAGAAGAAATCATCCTTCCTTGCCGTCGGCTGGATTCAGGAGGGCATTGAATTTTTTAATCGTAGGATGCCACGTCCCGTGAAAGTGCTCCCAGAAGAAATGCTGGGCAAGAACAAACCGGTTATACTTTGAACCCGCCCCTCTCATCCTCTTATCCCACTTCTTCTGCAAATCCCATAGCCTTTGTTTCTCTTCTTCGGTATCGGCTCGATTGATTACTTCATCAATGAGCTTTTTTCTCTCTCTTTCAAAAGAAAGCCGGTCTTCAACAAATAACCGGTGAAGCCTGGTGTGCTCCTCTAATGCCACTTTTTCTCTTTCTTCCTTTTCTTCTTGCCACTTCCAACTTTGCATAGTCGATGCTCCGTTTCGCATGAAAATCTTCAGGTAGGCAGGCTGCGGTTATTAATCGATCTTATCGGTTCACATTCAAGTCTAAACCTATGCCGATTTGTGATTAAAAGAGGCCTTTTCATAACCCAAATTGGTCTTTGAGGTAGTACTTCCATGTTCTTGACTATGCACTTCCGTGTCCACAAATACTCTGAAAATCCAATCAGTTAGATATTTTATAGCATGTATCCCTGCGAATCTCAAGAGGCATGTCAACCGTTCTAAAAGTGCCATAATAGGCCTTATCTCCTAAGTCATATTAATTCACAGAAGGGTGAAACCAGGAGCGATATATTAATGATAACCATCCTGGACTGGGTTTTCATTTTCTCTGAAACCTGAGCAGCACCACAACCGCAATGGATCAATAGCCCATCTTTACCTGAATATAAAAGATATGATCCTTCCAATTCCCATTGCAACCTAGAGATCAAGGCTTGGCACAATTCATGCTTCAATATTAACCGGTTTTCTATGCGCTTTCTGGCTGGCTATGAAAGGAATACTTTCCTAGGAGGAGATGGTGCAACTGCCCTAATTGCCGGCCTCTCTGCGCCAATGAAAACGAAAAGGAGTCTAGCCGGAAATGCCCTTTAAACATGAAGCTCTCGAATTAAGAAAGGACACTGAAAAGGCTGTTTCAGTGTCTCAACCGGAGTCATCAATTTTCTGCCCAATAACCGGATTGCCCATCATCCGCAAACCCGAATGGACAGATATTGAATTGGGAGAAGGTTACACGGTTACCTTTAAGTTTATTGGAGATCGGATTCTCCACTCCTTTTCTCGAGGGAATGCCGGAGAGCACGGCATCGAGAATCTCTTCAAGGAACGTAAGAGGGCGCTCCTGGAGATGTTCGGCCAGGATGAACCCTTTTTTGAAATAAGGGATTACACAGGGATTTCGGGCAAGATAACAAAAAAATCGCGCGACCAATTAGCCAAAGGAATGAAGGAAACAGAGGATCGGACCATCGGGTGGATTGGATATGGGGCGCCCACGGCTGTTAGGCTGGCAGTCAATGTCGGCAAAAAACTACACAAGGCCAAGTTTCCCATGCTTATTGTAAAAGACTATGAAACCGCCATTGAAAAAACGGTGAAGGCACTTGAAAAGGCAGGCTATAGCGGCGAGGAAAGGGCGGTTACCTTTGAAGAAACCCCGAGCGATCTGCAACTCCAGCTTGACGGATATTCTACACACTATCAGATTTTCAATGGAAATATCATTTATGGCGTTACAGAGGGGTTTTTGGAAGAGAAGCATATCGAACCCATTTTTGACATGTTTGAAAACCTTCTCTCTAAAATCGATCCTCAAATTGATGGCTATTATCTGGTCTTCGACATAGGCGGATTGAGCGGCGGAACAAGAAGGGCGCGGAAACAGTATATTGAGAACATACTAAAATGGCACAAGGAACACCCCTTCAACATGTTCATCCTATGTGGGGCAAATCGATTGCTGCGCGCCGCAACCAATCTTGCCAGGTCCTTGGCGCCCTTCAAAGTCCGGATGGTCAATGATGTTGAGCGTGCCTTAGATCTGATTGAAAAGGACAAACAACAAAAGGATGACCCGCAGCCACAACCCTATATTCACGACTCATCGAAGGATGAAAGAATTGAACTCTACGTTGAAGAACTTCTCCAATTTGTGGGAAAGATCAACTGGGAAGATGATGGGGTTGCTCATGATAAGGAGGTCGATTCCTCCCATCCCTTTACGCCCGTATTTGATGCCTTGGAACTGATCAAACTGGACCT
>CAYWMP010000026.1:0-43825 GCA_964459445.1 uncultured Desulfobacteraceae bacterium | reverse complement strand
GATCATTATTTCCTTTCTTGCGTGGTTAAAGTCTCCTTTCTGATAGAGCGCTTTTCCCAGATCCATATGAACGCCCGTTAACTCGGGGAATAATTTCAATATCCTCTCAAGCTGTGAAACACTATAGTCCCAGCTATTACTGCTATTCATGTGGTTTTTAATCCAATTCACAGTTTGATTCAGTTGTTGATTGTTGTTTTGCCCATAAAAATATTTAAAAACTTGATTCCGTTTATTAAAGAACACTTCTCGATTCATAATCCCATTTTTTTCAGCAAGCTCAAACTCCTTAGTTCCGGGGAAAATGCTTAGAAAAGAAAAAAGAAATTTATTCGGTTTTGCTTTCGAAATAAAATCGATGCTTTCCTGCAAGGTCTCTGCAGACTCCCCTCGATTCCCGGCCATCATATAATATCTGACCTGGAATCCAAATTTCTTCGCCATATTTGTTGCCAGCAGAATCTTTTCCGGAGTGATACCCTTATTGATATTATTCAGAATTTCACGCGATGCAGACTCAACCCCCAGACTAATGATCTGACACCCGGCTTTGCGCATGGCAAACAGAACCTCCTCATCCAGCGTGTCGACCCGAGTATCACAACTCCAAACAAAGCGAAGATTATGTTTTATAATTTCATTACAAATTTTTATTACACGTTTTCGATTGCATGTGAACGTGTCGTCTTTAATAGCAAGGAGCCGTTCATTATATTTGCTAATTATGCGGTGTAACATATTTACGGTGTATTCTGCAGAATGAAAGCGCAACCTCTTTCCCCACATGGAACGAGATCCACAGAACGTGCAGCTTCCCGGACAACCTCGTGATGTTATCAGAAGGTGCCCTTTGTAGTAATCGAATGGCGAGGCCAGACGATCTAGGTCGCCTATCCGATCACGGGCGGGGCCCAAGTCCACACTATTATTTGTACGGTGCGCCATGCCGGGAATATCGAATGTCGGTTTATTGTACTGCAGCCGCTCAATGAGTTCGTTGAAAGAGGCTTCCCCTTCGCCTATGACAATTCCGTTTATGGCATCACAGTGCTGCATAATTTCTATAGGCAGGGCGCTTGCATGTGGGCCGCCTAAGACAATATATGATTCGGGATGGATATCCCGGATAAGGTTTGATAATGAAAGCGCCCCTATTCTGTTTGTTGTAAAGCACGACATTCCAAATACATCGGCCGGTATAAGCCGTAGAAGCTCTGCTATATCCTTCCAAGCAAATGTATAGAGATTCAGCAGAATGACATCATGGCCATTGCGTCTTGCCTGGGCAGCAAGGCTCATAAGACCGTAAGGCATGGTCTTCTCGTCCATATCCTCAATATTGCTATTATCCGCGGGCGAGAGATCTCCCGATTGCCCCTCCTCGCCTTTTTGGGAATTTATTTTCCAGGGTGGAGGATAAAGCAGCACAATGCGCATAACGAATCCTTTTCCTATATACTTTGCTGTTTATTTTTTCTCTGCATGAAATATGCCGGAGTGGAATCAGCCATTTCTTGGTGGCACCCTTATTGCAGCATTGAGTGTTTTGAATTGCAAATTGGTTAAAACTATGCTTCTCTAGCCTCCACGCACATTTGGGGCGTGATATAATGGACAAGAATCGACGAGAATACTATAGGACGGAAGTCACGGTACCTGCTAAATGGCGAGTCCTGGATGAGAAGGAAAAAGAACTGGCCAAAAAGGGGCTTGGCTTGACTCTCCTGGGTCGCTCTAGTATTACGAGCCCGATTGATGAACTCCTGGAACAGTCCTCTCCCGGAAGCGAAGAAGAACAACTCTATCGGTGTCTTCAGTTATTGAACAGTAAACTTGATTTTGTCATTGAGCACATGTTTTTTGGATCGACGGATTCAGCGACTTGGTCTGACCGAATCGTTGAGGTCAGCGGCTCGGGATTCCAACTCCTAACACGGAAGAAACTGAATTCAGGCACACTCCTCCTTGTCGAATTGATCATGCCCGGAACATTTCGGTATCAAATGGAACTCATCGGGGAAGTCATGAGGGCTAAGGCAAAAGATAACGGTTTTGTCACGGCGGTAAGAATCATCGACATTGATGAAGAATCACGTGACGCCATCGTCAAGATTGTATTCCAGAAGCAACGTCAGGATATACGAAAGGGAAAGGTCGATCAGGATGAAAAACAGGCTGGTTGAGATTTTTTTGAATGATTTGATCAAGACATACAGCCTGGCCTCGGTTGGAAGACTGATGAACGGACTCGTTCATAACCTCAACGGGCCTCTCCAAAACCTGGGCATTGACATGGAAATGCTGAATCATTCACTGCTGGACCATGGTGATATCGAAGATGAATTCATAAAAAAAATGCACGGCAGAATAAAAAGAATGGAAGGAGAATTTGAACGCATCAACAACCTCATTCGCTTGACATCCACAAGGGGGGAACTCGAAAACGCTTCCCACGGCGGCCCTGATCTTAAGGAATTTATTGAACAGGAGATATCTTTTCTAAACGCCAATCTCTATTTCAAGCACAATGTCGAAAAAGATCTCCAAATGGCGGACAACCTCCCATCCCTTGCGCGGTTACCGGAAGGAATCATCCCCTTTCTTAGTTGGTTTATTCATGGGCTCGTCGATGAATTGGAAAGAGAGAAAATTAGAACCCTGGCCCTGAGCATCCATTCCGATCAGACAGGCACAAAAATCGTCATGAGTGCAAAAGGCAGCCCCCTCTCCAGCGAATTTATTGAACTTTTAAGCTATGATGATGCCACCACCGAAACCTTGAGATTCGACAAACCGAACGTCGGTATGGCCCTCGCCCTGGTTGGACTGAAATCACTGGGCGTGACCGTGTCTAACCGAATCGATCCTCCTCAATCCGATATTGTCCTCACTATTCCCACTCGTAATTGATTCCATCATTAATTCCAGACTACCGGGGACGCTTCACCTCCGGCCTGCTTCTCCTTACGGGTAGCAACAGGTCGAGTTAATCTGAAGTTTTTTCCCTACGGCCTCCCTCCCTTATCCCATCCCTCTCTATACCATGTAGTGTAATTCAACTAAACTTTTGAGACATGAATTCAGAAACGGTGGGAGCTGTAAAACAAACACCCCAGCCCGATGGACCATCGGGTGGGGTGTCAAATTAAGGTTTGCAGATATGAATAAGCTACAAGACCTCGTGAACTTTAACGCTTTGGTTTGCTTTGGTCACTTCTTAAGCATAGTCTCCTCTTCTGAACTTTGCGATCTCAGTCCCGATCGTTACGAGCATATCAGATATGACCGGTTTCAAGGGCTCGGGCAGTTCAGTGTTTGTTTCCATGCTCCGGAGATTGGACAGCCTGTCCTCTAGATGGTCTATCAAAGGATTCATCCCGGAAGCAGGTAGAGAAGAATCTGCCAACTTGGCAGCGTAGAAGTCTACAAGATCTAGGGTTTGTTGCAGCTCATCAATCACCAGTTTTCGCTCCAATTCCTTTGGCGTTTCCTGAATTTCCTCCGCACCCTTGATAAACTGGATGCCGGATGGAGGTGGTTGTTTGATACCGTGAAGTGCTTTTCCTTCTTTTGCCTCGGTCTGGAGCGAGGCCTCTTGCATGATCTTTTGAAAATCGCCTTCTCCTGCGCCTTTCTTCTTTACGTCTTTTTGGGCCTGGGGCAAAACAGGGCCCTGGCCTTCATGAACTTTCATATTTTACTCCTTTCCGGAAAAGCCATTTTCTTCACAACCCTCTATACTGCAAAAGAATTGCCAATCCGCTTCAAATTGACCCGAATTTCCTTTAATCCTAAGGTCGATCGATCTAACCGATTGCACTATTTTTGTTATAATTTCAGATATTTAGAAATATTGCTTAAAAGAAGTGTATTTTTATTATTTTAATGGTTCGCATTGCTTTTGGGGGATACAGCCCATGGGGGAATCAAATGCCCATCAAAAGGAAAAATTTGACCCAAAAGGCCGCCCCGACACCGAAGCATATCCCACTACGCTCCTGACGGAGTTTCGAAGGGTACCCTCTTCGCAGATCATCCCACGATGGGAATCGGGGCTTTCGCGAAGGAGGATAAAATAGAGCGTTTTGTAAAGGTATCCTATTATAGGAGAGATCGCTGGTGCCCCTTCTCATAAGCTTTGCCCAAAAAATAACATATTGTAATTCGGGGGGTGTTTTTGTTTTTAATATTGAAAATTGCGATTAGCACATTGCTTGGAATTTGGAATCTGAATATTGGAATTTAGTAGGAACATTCTGTGCCTTTCTTGGCCCTAACCTTTAGTACCGAGATCACGGCCGAGGGGCGGCTCTCGACAGGTCGAAAATGGCATAAAAATAAAATTGTTAATAAGACTTTCGAAACAACATACTTGATGGTGCCTCTCCATGGGGGTCTCACAAAAATTATTCTTGCCGCTGGAATCGACCCATGGCGAATCCAAAAAGGGCCTTTTTTGCAACCTAACTGAAGACCTTTGCCAGTTTCTCGCTGAAAGCTTCCGGTGTAAAGGGTTTGATGATGTAGTTGCTTACACCTGCTTTTACGGCCTCCACCACATTCTCTTTCTGTCCTTCGGCTGTGACCATAACAAAGGGTATGTCCTTGAGTTCGGCGTCTTTTCTCACGACCTGGAGCAACTCTAAACCAGTCATGTTGGGCATATTCCAATCGCAGACAATCAATCCGTAACTATCTTTCTTAAGTTCATCCAGCGCCAGCTTGCCGTCATTCGCCTCTACAACGTCGTTGAATCCCAACTGTTTGAGGACACCCTTTACAATTCTTCTCATTGTGGCGAAATCGTCAACCACCAAGACTTTTAACGATGTATCCATGGCCATCTCTGCTTACCTCCTTAATTTTTCATCTCGGTTTTTTGAAATCCCATCTATCGTAGATTTTTTCTGTTTATAATGATGCAAGAATGTCGTCGATCTCCGACTGATCGAGTCCTTCTCCTTCCCTTGACGGTCCCTTCAACTCACACTTGAATTCCTCGACCTCTTTCCCCAGATCCTCAAAGCTCATATTGGGATCTTCTTTGTGCTTCCGGATCTTGATCCCAAAGGAGATGACCAGATCTTCGATGCGTGCCTCCATGGTTTTCACAAGGCTGACAATCTTCTGGATACGCTGTCCCACCAAATCTTGGAAGCAAAGGGGCTCTGCCATGCTCGTAGATAAACTACTAAGCGTTCTCATGATTTCCCCTTGCTCCCTTATGATCTCCAGGGCGGCATTCAAATCATGACCGTTTCCTTTTGGCTCAGGGGTTTCATCTTCTCCTTCCAGAGGATTTCCGAGCAACTGGCTAAGGGAATCCGCCAACCCACTGAGTTTGGAAATGCTTTCAGCTTCCTTTCCGAAATCGTTAACCAAGTCGTTAATCGTCGCAAGGGATTCTCTCAAAACCCCTTCAATCTTCTTCGGTTCCTCCTTGCAGGAGATCAGTCCGGAGGCTTTTTCAATGCTCGGGATCATGAACTGTGCAAGCTCCTTTGCCTCCGGCGGGATATCGGATAGCTGCGATTTGATCTCTTCCAGGTGGCCTTTTGCCTTTTCCCAGAATCCAGATGAAGCCTGACTATCAACCTTTC
Source organism: uncultured Desulfobacteraceae bacterium (assembly GCA_964459445.1). GTDB lineage: Bacteria > Desulfobacterota > DSM-4660 > Desulfatiglandales > HGW-15 > CAYWMP01. The sequence continues at coordinate 38,225 of CAYWMP010000026.1, read as the reverse complement.
CGGAGATAAACGCCTGTAGATTATCAAGTTGGGAGTTTGCTATGTCCTGTTGCTCCTCGTTGATGTCCATGATTTTCATTGTGCTTTTTTCCAGGGTTTCATTGATGGCCTCAAGCTGATTACTCGCCTCCGGGATGTCTTTTGCTGCAATTTCTACGATCCCCGGTTCAAGTTTTTTTTGAAGATCCTGTCTAAAATCGATCAGCTCTTGTGCAATGTCCCTTATCTTGCCGGAGAATTCTTTACTAAGTGCTTCATAAAATTCGCCATTTTTCAGCCTGTCAACCATTTCCTCGAGTTCTTTGATTTCATCTGCCGACACGCCGCCGGATCTTATTTTTTCGTCCAGTTCCTCAACCGACAAGTCTTCACTTTGAAGTTCGAGATTTCCATTATAACCATGGCGTCTACACAGATATTCACGGCCTGCTGCATCTTTTGCCGAAAGAAGTCCACTGGGCAAGGATTTTGATTTGAAGAGAATCTTATAGTCGGTCACATTATAGGCTGTCCCAGACTTCAAGACGATGAAGTAGGATTTGATGTCATTTACATCTGAATGTTCCTCAACAGTAAAGACTTGGTTATCCAATTCCAGGAGCAGACCCGAATGATCGGTGGAGGACACGATGTTTGCTTTGTATCGGCTGACAACCAGCTCTACGTCTTCCGTACTGAAGGCGATTCTTTTCAAGTCGCCGTCCAAGTTGCCCATAATAACGCTGTTCATATAGATTCTTCTCCCCTGTAGCCAATGCCCCGACGTCAAAGATTCTGCCTCGGATCGGGGACATGATTTACGTCAACTTATATCAATTGGTTTAAGCAAAATGCGTACCAGTTCAGGCATTGGGCATGTGACCTAAATCCCTTACAATATCAATATCTTTTCTAAAATAAATGGGGCCATTGCATCCGCTATTATGTCACAAAACAATCAACGCCATCATTTTGACATCGACCCTTAATGCCCTCTCTCCTAAGTATTTGGCGGCTGGGCAATTGAATAGACGAGCGGTTCCCTTGTCCTATTTCCTTTGATTTCTATCTCCATTTTTATGGGATGAAATACAACCCGGCGCAAAGGCAAAAAGATATCTTCTAAAGCGACACTCCGTTGATCAAGGTCGAGGTGAGCTCGCCGGGGAATGAGATAAAGGATGAGCTTGATCGGGGTCGCCGACTTAAATTCCGAGTTTATGCCTTTCATAATATTGCGAATGGATTTAAGGCCGGCCTTTGAAATCTCAGCCCTGATGAGAGGGGTCGCTTGGGGCATTTGTCCATGGCCTAAAATGCCCGTTGTTCCTATTCTAAGGGGTTGCTCCGGCCCTGTAATCGTGTCGATTTCCCATGTGAAGATCGAATCCTTCCCAAATTTTTTGATTTGCCGTTCAAATTTCGCTCTAAGCCCGTTCAGGCCGGCTTTTGTAAACATCTCCGTAGGTTTGAAAGCAGTAAAAAGAGGGCGCCCCAACAATCTGGCCAACTCTTCAAGGTCTTGATCGTCAATATAGTCCCCGCTTAGTCTGTGATAGAGAGAGAACACGGTTTCTTGGTCAAGGGGATACAAGGCGACACAACTGCCTTTGATCCCCGGGTTGAGCGTAACAAAGCCTGATATCAATAGGACGATCATCCATTTTCCCATGAAATGTTTCATGACCCCCTCGCGTCCACTATGAATTGCATGGGATTGACGACCCGTCCCTTCACCAGGACGACATAGTGGAGATGCCGGCTTGTCGACAGCCCACTGTTCCCCATAATTCCCAATAGTTCCCCTCGCTGGACCGATTCACCCTTTTTAGCCGATACCATCTTAAGATGGCCGTAAATGGTCTTTACCTGCTCGTTGTGTTTCAGTACTAAATAGTGCCCTAACCATTGATCATACCCCGTTCTCAGAACGACACCGCGGGCCGGCGCGATGATTTTGGTTCCCTTAGGACCGATAATATCAATCCCTGCGTGGAATTCCCGCCGATTAGTAAAAGGATTTTTCCGCCATCCGAAAGCTGAGGATATTTTTGGCCTTTTGATTTCCACCGGAACAATACTTGGGGTGTCTGACCAGGACTCTTGCTGATCCAACATCAGCTTGTTGAGTGTCTCTATATTTTTCGTAAGAACTTCGAGCTTTTCCGGCAGATTCTGATTCTGATACCTTTCATCCACGTCGTTGGGATGATTATGTAATCCACCCTCCTCAAAGGCCTCAGTGGGATGGACTTTGGAAAAATCAATTGGAGAGTAACCGCCGATTCCTATCATCTGTTCAAGGGTTCTGTACTTATCAACGCCAAAATAGCTCTTCAGCCTCCCTTCCTTTTCCTCGATCTGATTCAGCGTCCTTTCCAGATATTTGAGGTTCGCAATCTGCTGATGCAGTCCCATTTTCCCTTTATCAAGTTCTGAAATCCTATCCGTTAGGATTAGAATACTTGACTCCAGCAACGGAATCGCACAGACGCAAATCAAAAGCAATGCAAGCAGTACCCTCAAAAAAGACAGGCGAACCGAAAAAGTCCGCATTTTTCGGAATCCGTTATCGGATACCAGAATCACTTGAGTTTTACCTGACTTCATCTTTTGCATTTATCCCTATGGAGAGACAATTAAGGCCCTCAGCAACTTTTTTAACTTTTTTTTGTAGGCCTTGGCATAATTATGCAAATTGTATGCCTTTTCTGTGTCAGTCATGAACCGGGCATTGTCCATTTCAATAATAGAAAACCTCAAAGCGAACGATCGTGAACATCTATTTGGCAGCACCATCTGATCAATTTTCATTTGGGAATCAAGGGAAGAAAACTGGCTGTTTGTTAGGGAGAGGAAATGCTGACCAGGTCTATTTTATCGGGCTATTGGAGGGAGGAAAGCGATCTCAAGGCCTCATCGATTCGATCATAGACATCGAGCTGATCATCCTCGAGTATGCGCTGAGTCTGGTCATTTACCTCTTTGTGTCGCGAAACCAGGATTTCTAAATCCTGAATTGTTTTGGATGCATTTTTTTCCGTAACACTCATCGCCTCACGAAGATCGGAGGTCTCTCTGGCCAAGGCTCGAAGCGTGCCGATCTTTGCCAGCCTCAAGGAGAGCTCGTCAAAATTAACAGGCTTTTCAAGATAGTCATTCGCCCCTTTTTTCATGGCTTCCACTGCTTTGTCAACCGAGGCATAGGACGTAATGACGATGACCTCTGATTGACCCTGCTCTGCCTTGGCCGCCTCAAGAACCCCCATGCCGTCGATCTTTCCGGGCATGAGCATGTCGGTAATTATCACATCGTAAAAGACTTCGGATATGCGTTTCACCGCCTTTTCTCCGTTCTCGCTGGTTTCGACGTCATACCCATCTTTTTTGACCCTCACCTCCAGAAGGTTGCGAGTAGCTGCGTTGTCTTCTACGATCAAAATCTTGAGTTTGTTCATCATAGGTTTCCCTGCTTTCTCATTCCCGAATTCATTTGATGCAAATCGGATGCCGTCCCTGATCCTATTTTTTAAACTATTCCCTTTTGTTTGAAAAACTCCGCATAATCGTGACACTATAGATCACTGAAGTTCATAAAAAACTCCCTTCAAATGTCGTTTCGGATTGAGAAATGGACAGATGCCGGTCAGGGATTCGGTTGACCCAACGATCAAATACCCGTCCGGTTCAAGGACCTCTGCAATGCGGGAAAATAACCTTTTCCGATCTTCCAGGTTAAAGTATATGGCCACGTTCCGGCAAAAAATGACATCGAACTTGCCCAGATTTTTGAAGGGTTCCATGAGATTCAGTTTCTTAAAATCAACCATGGCTCTGATATCTTCCTTTATCTTCCAACTATTGCCATTGGGGACAAAGTATTTTTGAAGATCATTTTTGGGAAGTCCCCGTTCGATTTCAAATTTGTTGTATTGTCCATAGCTTGCTTGAGCGATGGCAGCGTCCGAAATGTCCGTGCCAAGCATTTCCAGATTGAATTTGTTGAGGTCCGGTATCGTTTCTTTGATCACAATGGCAATGCTGTAGATTTCCTGTCCTGTTGAGGCTGCAGCACTCCAAAGGCGTAATGGCGCTTTCAAGGATAGTGTTCCGTTTGCTGTACGTTTATCTATAAGCTCGGGAAGGATTTTGTGCCGAAGAAGCTCAAAGGGTGAATTATCTCGGAAGAAAAGGGTCTCATTGGTTGTGATGGCGTCGATTATCTTCCTTTCAAGGGCTTTCCCTGATTCCAATTGTGCTTTCCGGACCAATTCCTCAAAGGATTTGCTTCCGGTTTCATCAAGGAATATGCCAAGCCTGGTCTCAAGAAGGTAAGCTTTGCTATCATCGATTGAAATTCCGGATATCTTGTAAACATACTGGGATAGAATTTTTATCTCATCGGGTGTGATGCTTTGTTTATTCATTCGTCAGTTTAGTTATATTTCGAAGGCATTCGTGACTGGGCATTGGATCAAATACCCGGATCCCAAATCCGATTTCCTTGGGTTTCCATATTTCCTTGATCTAACTATTTTGTTGTGGTGGAGATTTCTTCGGCGATTTTCTCGAGCGGTGCAACAACATCTACAATGCCTGACTCGATGGGCGCTTTGGGCATACCGTAAACGACACAGGTGTCTTCGTTTTGTGCGATCAGAGTTGCACCATTTCTCTTCATCAATTTGAGCCCGAGAGTGCCGTCAGAACCCATTCCGGTCATGATAACCCCGGTTGACCTTCCAACGTAGTGATGCGCAATAGATCGAAAAAGATAATCAGCGGAGGGTTTGCAGCTGTTCTCCGGCGGATCATCCGTAATCCGGACGATCCTATTTTTGCCGTCGGCGCCGGCCGCCACCTTCATTTGTTTTCCCCCCGGTGCAATGAGGGCTGTGTTGGATTGAAGGGATTCACCATCAACTGCTTCTCTTACCGTGAGTTCACACTTGGTATCCAGACTGCTGGCCAGTGATTGGGTGAAGACAGGGGGCATGTGTTGGACGATCAAGATGGGAACGCCCAAATCGTGTGGTAATTTCGGCATCATCTGTGCCAGGGCATTTGGTCCTCCTGTGGATACGCCGATGGCTATAATATCGGACTTTTGTTTTCGGTGCGGTACGCTAATCCCTTTTCCCACTAATTTTTCGGAGGATGAATCATCTTCGAGCACAGGTCGCGTTTTTCCCTGAGCGGAGGCAGCCTTTCCAGTCAATATGCTCTTTATTTCCCTCCTCCTCTTGAAGGCTTGGATCATGGGAGCAATAGCCTCTTTGATTGCCTTCTTGTTTTCATCCATACTGTCTTCTTGAGGCTTAGGTATGAAATCAAAGGCTCCCAGCTCAAGAGCTTGCATGGTCATTGCCCCGCCTTCATGGGTCAGGCTGCTCAACATGATGGCCCCAACTTCAGGCGCCACCTTATTCATTTCCTTGAGCGTTTGAAGCCCGTCCATTTCAGGCATTTCAATGTCCAATGTCAGAAGATCCGGCTCTAAAGACTTGATCTTTGAAATGGCGACCTTTCCATTAAAGGCGCTTCCTACGACCTCTACTCCAAGAAATTCATTGAGTACATCCGTAACGATTTTCCGGTAAAAAACGGTATCATCAACGACAAGGACTTTTAGGGACTCGTTGCTGCTCATGATTCACTCGTTTTCAATATTTCTTCCGTCTTCAAAATGCCGATCAAACCATTGTCACCCTTCAGAACGCCCTCGAAGAACTTGCCCTGGAGTTCACCGATATTGGCCGGTGGCGGTTCAATGGCATCGACCTCTGCCCGGACGACATCACTGATTCGATCCACGAGGAGTCCTATATATTCATCTTCAGAATTAACGATGATATTGCGGTTTTCACCACCCTTCCGGGTTTCAGAAAGTCCCAACTTCTTCCCTAAATCCAGAATAGTGACGATTTGCCCCCTCAGATTCAAAATGCCTTTCACATAATCCGGCGCCTGGGGCACATTGGTCATCTCTGAAAGCTTATTGATGTCCTGGACCTTTAGGATATCCATGCCGCAGAGTGCATCACCGATATAAAATGTCGCCAGTTCCAAGGCCCTGTCTTGTTGTTCTGAACTGCTTGAATGCCGCATTCCCTTTCACCTCCAATATTCTTAACCTAGCTATTCATCTCCGAGTCGACTGCGCCTGTTTCCTCGCTATTCATTTCTGAGTCGGCTGCGCTTGTTTCCTCGCTAATCATCTCTGAATCAGCTGGGCTTGTTTCCTTCAATTCCTCACTTTGTTTATAGAGAATCCCTTTAAGCTCATCTGCCATTCCACTCAGTGTCTGCGCCTTTGATACCACCTCGGAACTGTTTCCCAGGATCTCCGAAGTAGTTGCATTCACTTCCGCCACATCGCCTGTAATCTCTCCGGTCATTGCCGAACTCTGGGCCACATACTCATTGACCTGCAGAATTATCTGGGAGGCCTGTGCAACATTCTGGGCGATCTCCTTCGTGGTCACTGACTGCTCTTCAACGGCCGCTGCAATGGTAGATACGATATCGTTCGAATCATTGATGACTTTTGAGATCTGTTCAATCTGAATAACCGTTCCCTCTGTCGAACGCTGTATTTCTTCAATTTCTTGCTCGATCTCCTCCGTTGATTCTGCCGTCTGTTTGGCAAGCCCTTTGATCTCATTGGCTACAACGGCAAAACCCTTGCCCGCCTCTCCGGCCCGAGCTGCTTCTATCGTGGCATTCAAGGCAAGGAGATTGGTCTGGTCGGAAATGTCCGTGATAGATTGGGTTACCTTTCCTATTTCTTGAGCGACTGTGCCCAGTTCGTCTATTTTTTCTGAGGTGCTTTGGGCCTCGGTTACGGCATCTCCGGTAATGCAGCGGGCCTGCTCGCAGTTTCGGGCAATCTCATTGATGGTAGCAGTCATCTCTTCGGCAGCGGCGGCTACCAGGGTCACGTTGGAGACGGCCTCCCCCACTGCGCCCGCAACGGCGCCCATGCTCGCGGTCATCTGCTGTGCAGACATTGAGAGATGACCAGATTTACTATTAGCTTGTTCCGCCCCATCACGCATCTGTTCTGATGTATCAGAAAGCAAGGTTGAAGAGGAAACGACGGCATCGATACCTTCAATCATCTCTTTTCGTATCTGGTTCCATTGTTTGGCAAGACTGAAGACCGCCTCACCTAATTTTCCGATCTCATCTCCATCCCCAATCTTAAATTCTTCTCCCATTTGTCCCTTTGATACCCCCTCGATAAACTGGGTACATTCGGACAGAGGGCCTGTGATAAAACGTTTAGAGAGGAAAAAGGAAATCCCGGCACTCAACAGGGCAACAAGAATCCCTACGCCCCCTAGGAGAAACGTTGTTTTTCTCATGTGTCTTTTGATAGCGTCGTCAAAGACATCTCCGCCCTTTTTATCTGAACTTTGTTCAACAGATGAAGCTTCCGTTTTACTAATTTTCATCCTGATAGGCGGATTCTCCGAAGGCGCGCCGGCCATCTTACCCACCTCCTGCATTTCGATGACAAAAATCACACCTAAAATCAGTGAAAGGAAGACCACCGGAATCGCCGTCAGCATTATGAGCTTTGAACGCAAATTCACCACAGGTAGCTTCATCAATACCTCCTCTCCCTCATAAGAGATTACCCTTTGAAAACAACGCCAATTGTTTGAGTCTTATCAACAGGAATCTCACCCAACCCTCCAGCCAAATTTACACCACAAATTTTTTGACGTTTTTGCTGAGCTGGTCAGCGAGTTCCGAAAGCTGTCCGGCATTCTCTTTGACCTGCGAACTGCTGTTGTTCATATCCCCGGCTGCTTGATTTACTTCTCCGATATCTTTAGCGATCTCTCCGGCAACGGTTGAGGTTTGGGCAACGTTTTCATTAACTTCCTGAATCCCCTGGGAAGCTTGGGTTACGTTCTCTGCTATTTCCTTGGTCGTGACGGATTGCTCCTCCACGGCCGAGGCTATTGTCGAGACGATATCACTCATATCGTTTATCACTTTTGAAATGGATTCTATCTGGGTGACGGTTCCATCGGTCGATCCCTGTATACCCTCAATCTTCTTCTTGATCTCACCCGTTGCCTCAGCCGTTTGCCTAGCCAGCTCCTTGATCTCGTTGGCTACCACCGCAAAGCCTTTGCCCGCTTCGCCGGCCCGGGCGGCCTCAATGGTCGCATTAAGGGCCAAAAGATTTGTCTGCTCCGATATCTCGGTAATGGCTTCCGTGACCTTACCGATTTCATCGGCAGCTGTCCCCAACTCGTCGACTTTGACGGACGCACTGTTTGCCTCTGAGACGGCTTCGGCGGCAATGGAACTCGCCTTTCCCGAACTCTGGGCGATTTCATTAATTGTTGCGGTCATCTCCTCTGCGGCAGTGGCCACCATGCTCACATTGGTGGAGGCTTGCTCCGTAGCAGCCGCTACAGAACTCATATTGCTACTCATCTCCTCAGCGGCGCTCGCAACCATACTCGATCTTGAAGAGGTCTGCTCCGCTCCGAGGGACACCTGCTCCGAGATAGATGCCAACTGCGTGGAGGAATCAGCTAGTTCCTCAGCACCCCCCTTCAGTCCTGTGATCATTTCCTGCAATTTGTGCGTAAATAGATTCAAACTCCGTGAGAGTTCGCCGAGCTCGTCCATTTTGGCTTTCTCGTAAACTTCACACTCTTCGCAGCTGTCTAATCCACCGCCGGCCTTGCCCTTGAGGATCCTGGGGCATTGGATATCGACTGCACTGGAACCGGCCACACTCCAGCAGGCGCCTTTCTGGTGCTCCGGATTTGCTGTGTGGGATGGACAATCCCTTTTCTCGCAGTTTCTGAGCTTCACGCAGGGTGTCTTTGTGTCCTCAACGAATCTCTTGGTCAGATCCCCCGTGCTCAATAGTAAGGCCATTTGTTTTGAATTGTCGATCTTTTTAACAATTGAAAAAGTCGTTAGCAGTGCCAGCACCATGAGCCCGGCACCGATAAGTATGCCGGCGGCCTGGGCACCCAATAGCTGCCTCACTTTACCCTCTGATAGCTTCTGGAGCATGACCACTGCTTTATTCATCGCCCCAAGAAGCGGTACATTGTTTTCCATAACCCAGGCCAAGTTTTCCCCAGCCTCCCCATGACCTTCAAGGAGTGCTTCCAGTCGTCCCGAAAACACTTTCCACATCTCCGTCACTTTTGCGAGCTGGGCATAGGCAGGTTCCTCAGCCTTGGGGCATTCCCGATAGTCAGTGGCTTTGAGATCAATAGACAGTGGTGCTTTTCCCGAGTCTTTGAGTGCCGCAAGCGTCTTATCGAAAACCATCATGGTGTTTCGCACCGAATTTGCCAAAGTCGCATTGGCTTTCCCGGATTTCTCCCTTTCAATCTGAAAGAAAAGCGCCTCTTTTGTCATCTTTTGGGTCAACATTCTTTGCCTCCCGGCAAGATTGATGACCAGACCGTCATCCTTTTGTTGCCCGGTGACCCACCAGGTGACAAGAAACATGCCGACAATAATGCCTGCCAAGGATAAGGTCGTCAGGAACAATTTGTGTTTTATCTTCATTGCCTCTTTTCCTTTCGGGATTGCTTTTTTGAGTCTTAAGGCCGAACTATCCTGTATAATTTTTCAGGTAGGTATGAATAGAATTTCCAAGCCTTTCCCTGTCCAGCTTGATTTGATATTCATCTATCCCTACCTCCTTGCCCCGGGCCATGTCTTCTTCCCCTGCCAGGGTCGTAAGGGCTATTACGGGCAAATGCCTGAACCTTTCATCACGCTTAATCATCTTGGTGAGTTCATAGCCATCCATCTCCGGCATCTCGATGTCGGTGACAACGATGCTCACCTCTTCACCGCATTGCTCAAGCTGTTCCCAGGCCTTCACTCCGTCTTCCGCCTCTATAACCTTGTACCCTTCTTCCTCCATGAAACCCTTGACCTGGCTTCGGAAAAAATGGGAATCCTCAGCATAGAGAATAGTGGCGGCATTGCCGTCCGAACTCTGAACCACTTCCCTTTCCGTAAACCATTGGGGATTCAGGATTTTCATGAGCCCAAAGACGTCTATCAGGAGGGTGGTATTTTCCCCGATGATCGCCGACCCGACGATTCCGGGCTGATTGAGAATGGTTTCATCAAATTTCACGTCCACCTCGACCGCATCAACCGGCCCTGTACCAATGAGCCCGGCTTCCCGTTCAGCCATCAGGAAGACGATCACCATGAGATCATCCTTGTCCGCTGTGGGCTTCACATCGGCCACCTCTTCAATGGCGGCCAGGGGCAGACTTCCTCCGCGATACTTGATCACCCTCTTTCCACCCACAATCTCGATATCGTCCCTCTTTATTTTCTCTATCCGTTGAACAAGGCCGAGAGGCACCGCGAATTGTTCCTCTTCGGCGTTTCTGAATATGAGCAAAGACTGTTCATCGCTATTTTTCTTGATGGCCTCCGTTGCCATCTCGCCCGCCCTGTCCGTGCCTTCTATGGAGGTCAATTCAGCCATTTGCGAGATACCGACGACATCGAGTATGAGCGCAACATGGCCGTCTCCCATAATGGTGGCGCCAGCGTAGCCCTTGCAATGCTTAAGATGACGGCCAAGGGGTTTTACAACGATTTCTTCTGAATCAAATAGTTTGTTCACAACGAGCCCATACTTCAGAGCGCCAGCGGATACAACGACGATATTGACGGCACTGTCCGCGCGGTAGCGTCTATCTTGATCCTCTCGCCTGTCATACTCCACAACCGCTCCATTGTTTTCAGCACTCTCAGGCTGGGCCTCACTATCTATGGGGGATTGATCGTCCTCCACCTGAGCCCCATCGGGAGCAAGGCCGTCGAAAAGTGGACTCCTCTTGCACCGCCTATCAGCGAGGCCCTTTCGCCTGTCTGTTTTTTCCTCACCGTCCTTGGGATCCGTATAGGTGTTCTCCATACCAAGGACTTGGGCCAGACTAATGAGCGGTAGCAGTTTTCCTCTGAGCCTCACAACCTCTGCTTCTCCCACCCTTTCGATACGGTCCTTGACTTGAGCCGCAGGAATTCGAAGCAGTTCATCCATGTTGACCTGTGGAATCGCAAACCGCTCGCCTCCGGTCGAGATAAGCTGGCTGGGGATAATTGCCAGTGTTAGAGGCAGTTTGACGCGGATGGTAGTCCCCTCGCCAACCTGGGACTCTATATCCACAACCCCGCCCAGTTTATCGAGGTTTGTTTTGACGACATCCATACCAACCCCGCGACCGGACACATCGGTAACCTTCTGGGCCGTGGAAAAACCTGGGAGGAAGATCAAGTTAACCTTTTCCTTGTCAGACATGACACGAACCTCATCCTCCTTTAAAAGGTCTTTGGCGATGGCTGAAGCAGCGAGTTTTTCACCGTCCAAGCCTTTCCCGTCATCCGTGATCTCTATGTTGACCTGTCCCGCCTCATGATAGGCCTTAAGCAACACTTTGCCGGTAGGGTTCTTGCCCTGGTTCTTCCTTTCCTCAGGACTTTCTATGCCGTGATCTACGGAATTGCGTACAAGATGGGTCAATGGATCGCTGATGGCCTCGATGATTGTCTTATCGAGTTCAACGTCCTTACCCTCAAGGATCAAATCGATCTCCTTGTCAAGGTTTCTCGCAAGATCCCTGACCACCCTCGGAAACTTGTTAAATACGCTCCCAATGGCCTGCATCCGGGTCAACATGATGGCTTCTTGAAGCTCGGTCGTGATGAGATCGAGGCGTTGGCCAGAGCTCTCAATGGTTCTTTGGTCTCTTGAGGTTATGGATTGAAGGAGTTGGTTTCTGCCCAGGACAAGCTCTCCTGCCAGGTTCATCAATGAATCCAACAGGCTTACATTGACCCTGAGGCTCGTTTCAGTGGTGACCGAGGCCTTGGGCGGCTTTTCATCTTTCTTCCCCGGTGCTTTTGCCTTTTTAGGCTGGGCCTCTTTCTGAGCAACTACCGGTTTCTCCTCGGCGACAACCTCTTCTTCAGGTTCAGGTTCTGTGTCACTCCCCTTAATTTCTTCCTCTTTTTCACCAGAAGGCACCTCCTCAGGCAATTCGCCTATCCGCCTGAGTTTTTGATCTTCGCCCATCTGAGAGATGAATTCATCCTCCACCTGGAACAGGGCATTAATCATCTCGGGTTCCAGAATTGTGCCGAAAAGGACTAAAAATGGAATTCTTTTAGAAATGACATCACTATCGAGAGAACCGATGGCCTCCGTATCGATCTTGCATTCCATAATAATGCCGCTCTGTTCCATTTCGTTAAGGAGTTCCATGGGGGTCTTGTCCTTCTTATGGACATCATTGATCAGATCGTATTCCACCAGATAGATGAATTTCCCCTCTTTTTTGGCGCTGGTTATATCGAATTCGGTGACGCCAAAAATTGTCTTACCATCGAGCGTGGTTATATCCACGATATTGGAAATGCTTTCCTTTTCCTCTTCCGGGAGATTGTTCTCAGCCACGGCCGTTAATGCTGTGATGTGTTCCGAAATGTCGATGTCATTGCTGGCAGCAGAATCACTCACCAGATTCCTGAGCGAATCAGAGGCAAGGAGGAGGATATTGATTATTTCCGGGTTGGGAATCATTTCTCGGCTTCGGATCATCCCCAGCACATTCTCCATCTTGTGGGACAACTCCTTTATGTTGGTGAGCCCCATAAAGCCGGCGCCGCCTTTTATTGAATGAGCTGCACGGAAGACCTTGTTTACGAGTTCTTCATCTATATCGGCGCCATCTTCCTCGATTGCGAGCAGATCATTTTCGATATCCGACAAGTGCTCCAGGGATTCCTCAACATAGAGTTGCAGGTTTTCATCGGTGTTGAAGTCCATATTCTCCCTCCATTGCTTTGTGTCGCCCAATTGTTTCCATTGTCATCAATGATCTTTTTTAAAAACCATGGCTTTAGGGGAAACGCATAGGATTCTTTTTATGCGGCTTGCTGCACGTCGAAGTGTTGATTCAATCGCATGGTCTTAAAAAGTCGGTAGATGTCTTCAGAGACGTTTGTGACCGTTAGTTTACCCCCTGAAGCATTTAGAGAGTTATGAGCAGCGATGATGACCCCCAAACCTACCGAGTCCACCATTTCAACATCGCTAAGGTCCAGTTCTAATTGTTTAACACCCTTATCGACCATCTCGATCAATTGCTTTCTCAGATCATCGGTCATAGATGCGACAATATCCGCACCCGGTCTGACGGCATTCTCCGATTTCTGATTCACTTCCTCTGAATTTTTGCTGCTCTCTGTCTCTGCTGGCATATGGGCCTCCTTCATGTATTCAAAAACTCCAAGGCACCCCATCCACCCCTTCGCACCCAAACGCCGGGATAGCTTATAAGCACCTCAATACCTACGCCACCACCTCGCGGACACGTTGAATGGTCTCATCATTTAAGTGGGCTTTTTCGCCCTGTTCCGTATAGGCGGTATGGGTAGGCACACCAAATATATTCCGCACGCTGTTTTTTATGCGATATCCATGCCACATTTTGTAAACGCCCGCTCCTACAGCTTTCCCTTTGTCAAGCCCAAAGGGCAATGGTCTAATTTTTTTAACATATCGATAGGTTACGTTATTTGCAGTGATCATTTACGCGGATAAAAACCCCGATATTGTCTTCTTTTTAATAAATGCCGCCCTAATAAAAACAAAGGTCCTTTTAGGGGGACGAAAAAAAGCGCATTTGACTAGATAAATGAGGTCCTTAGTCATCAAATTGACAACTTGTTGTTACCTTTTTGACGAGACAACTTTCTTCGAATACTCCTGCCCCGGTTCTATGCCGAAAAGTCTGTCGCAGGCTCTTGATGACGTTGTTGTTGCAAAGATGGTGGAAGCCAGGTTTTTGAGTTGCTCGGGTCTTGGAAGAAAAGAATGGGTAGGTTTGGGAAAACAAAGGTGGGTGGGGGAGGACTAAACCTCTCTTTTGAGGGTGAGCTTATTCCCTTTTTCATTGTATTGCAGATGCGAGAAATAGCTTTTCATAATGAACATACCGCGACCCGATTCCTCGATGGTCGGCAGATCCCGATCCAAATGGGACCGCCATTCAAATCCATCGCCTTCATCCTCTACTTCAAGGATAAGGTGATCGTTTTCCAATGATAGGCTGTAAGCAACTGTTTTGTTGGGATTTTTTCCACATCCCCCGACAACCGCATTTGTCAGGGCCTCACGCATGCATAGGACAACACTAAAGGTCAGTTTGTTCAATCCCTGGCCGATGAGGAACTGTTTTGTTTCAAGTGCGGCTTGATCGATGTTTTCTAATGTGGCTGAAAAAGTAATATTTAGATGATCCGAATGCCTATTAACCTTGAAGTTTTTCATTTTCAAATGACTACACCTCTATCCCCATCACAACAATATCATCTTCATGTTGAGTGGATTTTCCAAGCATCGACTCCATCAGCATATCAACGGATTCGGAAAGAGGAGCCTTTTTTAATTTGCAGCAAGCGCCCAAGAGCTCTTCGAGCCGCCCGGTCCATATCTTTTTTGCTCCGGGTTTTTCTATGAGGCCGTCCGTATAAAGATAAAATCGTTCCCCGGGTTCCACCCTTATGTCTTGACTCTGGTAATGCACATTATTGAAAATGCCGAGCACATCGCCTTCCGCCTCTATGAGATTCGGCTTGCCATCATTGGACGCATAGACGACGGGTGGATGGCCCGCATTGACGATCGTCATGGTTTTTGACTTCCTGTTTAATCTCGCATAGCAAGCCGTCATATGCTTTTCGTCCGGCAGGATTTCCACCAGGACATTGTTGATCATTTTCATACTCTCGACAGGTCTGTAGATGGGCGTGCAGTTTTGTTTAAGGAGTGCCTTGATGGCTGCAGTAATGTAACTTGTTGCGATATCATGTCCGGAAACATCCCCTAGAAAATAGCCGAAGATGCCCTCCGATATCTTGAAGACGTCATAGAAATCGCCTCCGGCCTCCAGCAAAGATAAATAATGGACATTGAACTTTGCTTCCGGTATCTCTTCCGGACCGACCAACATGGACGATTGGGCGTCTCGTATCTGTTTGAGTTTTTGGGCCTGACTTGCAATTAAGGAGTTGGTAGCAAAAGAGAGCTTCAAATGCAGGCGCACCCTTGCAAGCACCTCCTGGATATGGAATGGTTTTGTGATGTAATCTACGGCCCCGAGATCGAAACCCGTAACCTTTGCATCCAGTTCATATTTAGAGGTCAGGAATATGACCGGGATGGAGGTGGTTTCGGAATTTGCCTTGAGCTGCCTGATTGTCTCAAACCCGTCCTCTTCAGGCATAACAATATCGAGCAGAATAAGATCCGGCCGGACTTCTTGCGCCAGTTCTCGCGCCTTCCTGCCGTCCATGGCCGAAATAATCCGATAACCCTCCTTTACAAGGGCCGTCTCCAGCAGTTTGATATTAACGGGATTATCATCCACAAGAAGGATGCAGAGGTCTTCTCTATCTGTCATAGTCTACTTTCTCAACAACTATATTTTCCCGCGCTCCAGGCTTAACACCTTCACATTTAAGGCGAACAGCTTTAACGTTTTTTGTTTTTTGAATATCGAATACCCGCCTGCCAGAGTCTTGCATGGCTGAAGCGGTCGCCCTGTTACTCGCTACCAGCCTAATTTGAGTCTTCCTGCAAGCCTGTCGATCTCTTCGCTGATCATCTCAACTGCAGCCGATGCCCCTTCCAAACTTTCATCACGGGCCTTGGATTCGACCCCCTTTGCCACTTCTGAGATCACCATCAGTCCGAGATTCCCCGAAGCGCCCTTGATGGAATGGGCCGCTTCCAGGACTGTCCTGGTATTCTGCTTTTGGAGGCCAGCCCTCAACCTGTCTAGATCTGAAATGGTCGTTTCAACGAAGAGTTCCATTACTGGAAACAATTCTTCTTCCTCTAAGCCGAGCTTTCTTGCCATCTCCGAAATATCCACGCTAATACCTCCCATGACTGAACTCTGCTTTTTTCAACCCCAATCTATTTCTTTCCTTGGCCATTACCGCCCCCTTTTTCGCCATCCAGAATTCTCCTAAGACTTCGCGAGAGGGCCCCAATTTCAAAGGGTTTCTGAATAAAACCGTCACATCCCCTATTCATTATCTCCGTCGCTTCTCCCTCAAGGCTATATCCGCTTGAGAGAAGGACTTTGGCATCAGGATTGATCTCCTTTAGCTTATCGTAGGCTTCACTACCGCCCATGTCAGGCATAACCATATCAAGCAATATGATATCCACGCACTTGATATTCAATTTGTAGATATCCAGCGCCTCTTCACCATCTTTTGCGCTCAACACTCGATACCCCATAGCTTCCAATATCTCCTGTCCCACGGTTCGCACAACTTCTTCATCATCCACCAGGAGAATCGTCTCGCTTCCAGGCAAAATTATTTCTTTGGATTTTTTCGGGATTTGCCCTAGGGTCACGGTTCCGGATGCAGGGAGCATGACATTAAAGGTACTGCCCTTTTTTTCTTCCGATTCGATTTCGATAAAGCCGCCATGGCCCTTGATGATGCCGTACACGGATGCAAGTCCCAACCCGGTGCCTCGGCCCATCTCCTTTGTCGTAAAAAAGGGTTCAAAAATCCTCTTCTTGGTGACTTCATCCATGCCGAGACCATTGTCTCGTACCTTGAGCATGACATACTTGCCCGGCTTTGGGCGATAGGGTTTCGAAGCCAATTGCATGTCCGTTATATTCATCGTTTTGAGATAGAGATCCCCGCCTCCGGGCATGGCATCCGCTGCATTGACAAACAGATTGAGCAGGACCTGCTCAACCTGACTCTGATCTGCTTCGATGCCGAAGAGTCCCTTTTCAAGGTCGTAATGGATATTTATTTCCTTTTTGGTTCTGCCGAAGGTTTCCGATGTATCCCGCACCAGGGTATTCAGATCGATGGGTCTGATTTCATATCTCCCTTTTCTGGCATAACCCAGGAGTTGCCCCGTCAATTTGGAGGCGTTCTGCACCTGTTGCTCAATTACATCAAGTTTTTTGTGATGGGGATGCGCGGGTTCCATGTCCAACAGCATCAAAGAAAGATTCCCTTGTATAGCCGTGAGGAGGTTATTGAAGTCGTGGGCAATACCCCCCGCCAGGGTTCCAATGGCTTGCATCTTTTGGGCCTCCTGGATTTTGGACTCAAGCAGTTTTCGTTCTGAGACGTCATTGAGGATAATAATGGTGTTGGCCTCTTCTTTGTGAAGTTCGCTGATCTTCACTGAGAGCTTTCTGCCGTCCAAACTAATGGGAACATCTTCGGAAATCATATAGGAGGGATCGGAGGGGTGTTCGAGTAACTCTTTTATTCGCTCCCGATCGTGTTCAGCAAACAATTGCAATAGATTTGTCGACAGCAGAAGCTCTTCCGGCAAATTCAAAATGGAAAGGGCCCTGTGATTCGCGTAGACGATCTTGGAATCCCTGGTGATCTCAAGAATTCCCTCAGACATATTGCCCAAAATGACTTCAAAATGTCTTTTCACGGAAAGTAGTTCTTTGGTGATGGCCCTGGGTCGGACTTCCTCCAATCCCAGGATGTCCTTGTGGAAAACCGTTGACTTCTCTTCCCCGTATTGAGCCAGAATCTCTTGAACATTCTTCGCCATAATATTAAAAGGACTTTTGACAATCCCGGCATTGGCGCCGAATCTGGCGAAATCCAGATCTTCCTCTGCGGCAATGGCAGAAAGGACAACGAGATAAATATCTTTAAGCCTTGGAACCTTCCGAATGACCTGGCACAGCTTCTTGCCGTCGATATTGGGCATGATGAGATCCACAAACATCACATCAGGTACTGCGTTTTTGAGGGTATGGAGCGCTGAAAGGCCATCTTCAGAAGTTTCTACCCGGTGCCCTTTCTTCTCCAGGAAATCTTTCATAAATCGAAGCATGCCCGGGTCATTGTCTACAACGTGTATTTCCATCGCTTTCAGGCTGTTTATTCGATTACAATTCGTGAACAGGTAAAAAAGGAAAATGTTGTCCGCTATTGGATTATGCTAATTCCATGCCATAGGTTGCATCCTTTGAACGAGATTCATATCTTGCCTTTTTGCGGTTTCTGCTCCTAATAGGAAAAGAATTGCCCTGATTATGGAATGAACTCAAGGGGATTAGTCACTATTTGGGCGATTCGTCATTATTTTGACTTTGATATGTTAAAATTATGACTTATCCCTTCTATTCAATGGTCAGTTCATGTATGCCGGCGTAGGCCAAACTCAACCGGATTTTATAGCTTGATATATTTCCAAGCTTGAGTTAGACCTCAACCACAGATTTCATCTTTAAAGGAGCCCCCCATGAATAGTACCATGACTATTGAAGGTGTTAAGAAGACGATCTTCGGACCTGGGTCTGTGGATCGGATTGCCGAAGAGTGTAAGGCCCTGAGGGGAAAAGGGGTATTATTGGTCATGGATAGGGATCTATCCAAGACAGACATGGGCCATCGTATTTTAGGGGGTTTGAAAAAAGCCCGCATAAAGGCTGTAGAATACCCGGAGGTCACCCCTGAACCCGAACCCACGGTAGCGGACATGGGTGCTGATCTCGCAAAAAATGAGAAGGTGGGCTGCGTTGTAGGCTTTGGAGGCGGCAGCACCATGGACGTGGCCAAGGCGATCGCAGTTCTAGCAAAAAACGATGGCAATGCGGTAGATTATATTGGGTTAAACCTCGTAAAAAAGGCCGGCCTGCCGACGATTATGGTGCCTACGACCGCCGGCACCGGGAGTGAGGTAACATTTACATCCGTTTTCACCATGAGAGAGACAAGATCAAAGGGAGGGATTAACAGCCCTTTTCTTTATCCAAATACGGCTATCCTAGATCCGGAATTGACCTTGGGACTGTCTCCCGAAGTAACCGCCTATACGGGCATGGATGCACTGACCCACGCCATAGAATCTTTTACTTCCCTGCAATCCCATTTTGTCAGTGAACCCGTCGGCCTTCAGGCCGTTTCACTGATTTCAGAAAACCTGAGGGGTGCTGTCTTTAATGGAAGCCATTACCCCTATCGTGAAAACATGATGCAAGGGAGCTATCTGGCGGGTTTGGGTCTGGCCATGGCGGGAGTCGGCGCCGTACATGCCCTGGCCTATCCCCTCGGTGCTCTTTTTGATATTCCCCACGGTTTGGCAAATGCGGTTATGTTGCCCTACGTACTGGAGTACAACTACCCGGGGGATATCGACAAGTTCTCGGACATCGCATTGGTTATGGACGAGGGAGAAGACGGAGAATCGAGCCGGGAGCTGGCCTCGAGGGCCTTCCGAGCGGTCCATAATCTTTCCCAGGATATAGGGATTCCGCAGACCCTTAAAGATTTGGATATCCCGGAAGACAGCGTTCCTGAGATGGCTGAAGCCGCCATGAAGATCGAACGCCCCATTCTGAACAATCCAAGGCCTATGTCTGCCAAAGTGGCCGAGGAAATTTACAGGAAGGCTTTTGAAGGATATTAAGGATTAACTTTCGTCTCTTTACAAAGGAGAGATATATGCCCGGCTTTGAGGTGATTGGAGAAGAGGAAAAGAACGAGATATTGGATGTTCTTTCGCGCAAGATTCTCTTTCGCTATGAGTTTGATCAACAGCGTGAGGGCATCTACAAGGTGGAGACCTTTGAGAAGGAATTCGCAAAGTATTGTGGTGTAAAGCATGCCCTGGCGGTTTCATCAGGATCTGCTGCCCTGCGGGTTGCCCTTGCTGCCCTGGGGATATCTCCGGGGGATGAGGTCATTACCCAGGGATTTACCTTTGTGGCCACCTGGGAAGCCATACTCGATGCGGAGGCTGTTCCCGTTTTTGCGGAAATTGATGACACCCTTTGCCTTGATCCCAATGATCTGGAGGCGAAGATAACTTCTCGCACAAAGGCCGTCCTACCGGTCCATATGTGCGGGGGCCAAGCCCGGATCAAGGAAATCATCGAGCGAGCAGAAGATATCCCCGTTATCGAGGATACCGCCCAATCCTGCGGCGGCAGGATAGGCGGGAAATCCCTGGGTTCCTTTGGCAAAATGGGGACTTTTTCCTTTGACTCTGTAAAAACGATGACCACGGGTGAAGGAGGCATGATAATTACGGATGATGGGGACCTTTATAGGAAGGCCTCCGAATATCATGACCATGGACATGACCACGACCCCACCGTGGGGAGGGGCCTTGAAAAGCGGAACTTCATAGGGATGAATTACCGCATGATGGAACTCCAAGGGGCCTTGGGCCTTGCCCAATTAAGAAAACTCGATGAGATCATCCTCTCGAATCAGAAACAAAACAAGGACCGAATAAAAGAAACCCTGTCCAATATCGATCAGATCACATTCAGAAATCTTCCCGATCCAGGGGGAGATAGCGCCACATTCCTCATATTTTTCCTTCCTACTGCTGAAAAGGCAAAGGCCTTTAATCAAGTGATGTCCGATGAAGGTGTTGGCTGCGTCTACTGGTACGAAAACACCTGGCATTATTACCAGGAATGGGAACACCTGCTCGAAGGAAAGAGTATTTCACGGGAAGGATACCCCTTTAAGACCGTCACGGGCGATAGCCGGTGTGTGTATCCGAAATCAGACCTCCCCAAAACAGCCGAATTGATGTCCCGAGCCCTTACCATCCCCATCGGTATCCATATGAACGATCAGATCCCCAAGATCGTCCACGCCATCGAAAAAGCGGGAAAAGCTTTGTAGGACAGTAGGTGACACTATGAAAATAGCCCTATGCCAAATCAATCCCATTATCGGAGATTTCGAGCATAATGCCTCCCTGATCCTGGAAGGCACAGGGGCGGCAAAAAAGCAGGGATGCTCTCTGGCTGTTTTTCCCGAATTATCCCTTACGGGCTACCCGCCCAAGGATCTCCTGGAAAAGCCCGAGTTCATCCGTGAGAACTTGAAGCACCTTGAAAATCTCGCGTCCCTGATCAAGGGGATAAGCGTCCTATGTGGATATGTAGAAAGGAATCCCAAGGGGACCGGCAAACCACTGGTTAATGCCGTTGCCTTGATCAAGGATAATCGGGTTCTAAAGAAAGGCGGTAAAAAACTTCTTCCCACCTATGATGTCTTCGATGAAATGCGCTATTTCGAACCTGCCGAAGAAAGCCTCTTCTTTGACCTGGACAAGCAAAGGATCGGCGTCACCATTTGTGAAGATATCTGGAATGTCGGTGATTTTGAAGGCATTCCTCGATATGCCTTTGACCCTGTAGCTGATCTGCATAGTCAAGGCATGGATATTCACATCAACATCTCCGCTTCTCCTTACACCCTCGATAAAAGATCCCAGAGACAGGACATATTAAAAAAACTGGCGGCGGAATACCGGATGCCCACATTCTTCTGCAATCAGGTAGGCGGCAATGATGATTTGCTCTTTGATGGCTCCAGCATGGCCGTGGACATTAGAGGAAAATTGATCCTCGCAGGAAAGGCTTTTGAAAGCGATATCCTCTTCTGGGACAGCGACAGGGCCTATGAGGAACTCACCGACCCATGGCCCCTGGAAGAAACCTCCATCCTACAGGCCCTGATCATGGGAACCAAAGACTACGCCTCAAAATGCGGGTTCAAAAGGGCCTTGGTCGGCCTGAGCGGCGGAATTGACTCCTCTCTGGTAGCCGTAGTGGCGCAAAGGGCCCTCGGTCCGGAGAATGTCTTGGGAGTGAGTATGCCCTCCCCCTACACTTCGGAGATGAGCCGTGAAGATGCCCGCCTCCTTGCTAAAAACCTTGAGATTGACTTCAATGAAATCCCCATAACCGATATCTTTGAATCCTTTAAAAAGGGCCTTGAACCCCTATTTAGAGGACTTGAAGAAGACATTACAGAGGAAAATATTCAGGCTCGAATTCGAGGGAATCTTTTAATGGCCTTGTCAAACAAGTTTCGCTCCCTCCTGCTGAGCACGGGTAACAAATCCGAAACCGCGACCGGGTATGCCACGCTTTATGGCGATATGAACGGTGGGTTGGCGGTCATATCGGATATTCCGAAAACCCTTTGTTATCGTCTGGCTAGGCACATTAACAGCGATAAGGAAGTCATCCCTCAAAGGGTTCTCACCCGTCCGCCTTCTGCGGAGCTAAGAACCGATCAAAAGGACCAGGATAGTCTCCCTCCCTATGATGCCCTTGATGCTATTGTCGATGCCGCCGTTGAACACAATCTGGGGCTCGATGAGATCGTAGCTCTGGGTCATGATCCGAAAATTGTGGAAGATGTGCTGAGACGGCTGAAAACCAGCGAATACAAGCGTCGCCAAGCCCCGCCGGGTTTGAAAATTACCTCCAAGGCCTTTGGTTACGGCCGACGCTATCCCATAGCCAGGGGAAAGCAAATATTCTGATATCTTCCGAAAAGAAAATCCGAAACAGAGCGGCCACCAAGACACCAAGGCACAAAGAAGGAAGATGATGTTTGATGGTTTTCAATTAGATATAATCTTGGTGGCTTTGTGCCTTTGTGGCTAAACTATTACGAAAATCTTAGTATGACCACAACCGTGAACCTCGAACATGTCGCCATTATCCTGGTCGAGCCCCAGATCTCCGAAAACATCGGTTCCGTTGCCCGTGCCATGCACAATATGGGATTGAACCGGCTGATTCTCTTAAACCCAAGCAACTGTGAACTATCCCGAATCCTCAAAACCGCCACCGGGACATCCATCGACATTATTGAACAAATGGAGGTCTATAGAGATCTCCAGGAGGCCACAGGGCCCTTTCAATACGTTGTCGGCACGACCGCCCGCACTGGTTCTCACCGTCCCGCCCTGACAAAACCCAGGCGGCTTGCCCGCGACCTGATTCCCATTTCCCAAAACAACGAAGTATGCCTGCTTTTTGGTCCGGAGGATCGGGGGCTTTCCAATGAGCACTTACGTTACTGCCATACCATCGCCACAATACCGACTTCGGAATTCTCCTCCCTTAACCTGGCCCATGCGGTCATGATTGTTTGCTACGAATTGTTCATGGCCAGTAAAGATCCTGCCCCTGAAGCCATGCCCCGGCTGGCGAATAAGTTCGAACTGGAAGGCATGTACGCCCATCTCAAGGATGTCCTCTCGAAAATCGGTTTTATCAATCCCCAAAACCCCGAACACTGGCTGCTCAATCTGCGCCGATTTCTCTCACGCCTCCCCCTGAGAGCCAGGGAAGTCAAGGTGATTCGAGGGATATGCCGGCAAATAGATTGGTATACGGATCAGTTGGAAAAGCTTCGTAAAGATATCGGTCAATCCGAGTAGTCCCTCCCAAACAGTTCATCCCCCTCTAAAGTTAGCTCTACGTCGCACCCACGAATAAGGCTAAATACAGGGAAATAGCTGTCAAGTATCCTGTATTGGATTTTAACTTTTTATTCGACGTTGAACGTTCGATGTTCGATGTTCGACGTTTATCATTTACGCAACCTTCTGGCTCTCCCAAGTCATTCCAAGCTATTGCCGGGTATTGTGTCGTTTCTTGTATGGTATGGCACACTATTTGCTTCGTTTGAATGCCAGGTCGCAAGATCCTTAATCTTTTTATCAAAACTCCAAGCGATACCTTCAGCGGAACATAAAAACCATAGAAGCGGTACCTTAAAAGTTCATGATGAATATAGACATAAGATTGCGATCCACGACGGCCCATTAGGGTAAGGCGTCTCTTTTGGAATCACTGAAAAGCCACGGGCCGTCAGGTTCATGGCTTTTTTAGATTATTGGGGCGGGTTTTTGAGGGTAAGCACCCTACCCCCGCTGAAAAGGCAAGCAGACTCAAGTATTGATTTGTTCGGAGGGACAAAATGAATGAAAACGGAACAAAATCTTTGGCCTACCATCTTCAACAGGTGAAGGATGGAAAAAGACAATTTGAAAATGCCTTCCAGTCCGTCGCTAAGATGGTTTTGGAGAACAAAGATCTTATTGAAAAGGTCGATGTCCATGGTAAGAACACCTTTGACTTTCGGATCTTCAGAAAAAAGCAAAAGCACGTCATTGGGATGTTCGACGAGATTAACAGCTTCGTCTCCTATGTGAAGGATGCGGCTGAGGGCGGATCTTCCCGGGAAATGGCCTTTGTCCTTGTGGGCGAGCCTGGAAACGGCAAGACATTTTTTGTTGATTTTCTGTGCACTCTCTACAGGGAATTCCTGGCACGGGATGAGAACCGGAGATACACATACTGCTTCAAGAATCTGGAAAAGATGGGAGGCTATGGAAAGATCCAAACAGTCCAATCGCAAACCTTTGAAGACCCTATGATCCTTGCCATGAATCTCTTAGGGCCCCACAATGGGACCAAGGAATACCTCTCCGAGCAATATGGATTCACGGACAATCAGATCGATTCCTTTTATGAGAATTATCGCCCCCTGGGCGCCTGCAGCGATTTTATCCTGAACGATATCAGAAACCATACGGATGAAAACATTGATGCCATGCTGGATTTCATTGAAATCATACCTGTCCCACTGAGCGAAAGCATGGGTACCGTAACGGGCAAGTATTCGGCCAAGGACAAGATCACCTCCTCTGCGGTCGATCTTCTTGGCGAAGAGTCCATACAAAGATTACTCCATATTACGGATCCGAATAACCCCTATCGCTTTGACCTCAGAAGGGGCGCCCTGGCCCGAGTTGCCGGAGGCGGCATTCATTTCAGTGACGAGATTTTCAAAAACAAAAAGGACCTCGTACAAGTTTATCTCGGGGTTATTCAGAACAGAAACATTGAAATCGACGGCTTTAGATGGCCCATCGACACACTCATCATCGCCACCAGCAATAATTCCGAATTCAACAGGTTTCTTGCCGAAAAGGAGGAAGCGCCCATCGTAGACAGGTGCAGAATCTGTTATGTGGCCCACAATACGGACTACAAACTCCAGGATGATTTAACGAACTACGCCATCGGGAGTGAATCCAAGACAACGCTGACCAAGGAACATCTCCACAGGGATCCTAATTTGTGCTATGCGGCCTCTGTTGCTGTCGTACTGAGCAGATTGCCGAAGTCCGAGAAACTGACGCCAATCGAAACTATGAAACTTTCCTCAGGCGAGGTAGCGGGAGAGAAGAGCATCAAGACCCTCTCTGAAGTCATCGATGCACTCAATCATGAACCGGACATTACAAAGCGATTCGGGCAAAAGGGCTTGGGCCAAAGAGATCTTGGAAGGTCCATTCAGTTATTGATGGAGACCTCTGAGACCAATGAGGGCAGGTGCATGTTCGCGGAAGATATCTTCAAGGCCCTTGAACGGATTATTCTCGATTATGTCACCGAAGCAAATGACAGGGCCAAATTTTTCGAGGACCTCAAAATTGCCAGAGGACTCTATCGGGAAAGAATCATGACCGAGATGTTCAATGCCTATATGGACGAGCCCCATGCGATCCGAAAGGACGTCATGAACTATGTCAATATGATCATCGGGATAGATGCCGAAAATCTCGGTCCGGATAAGATGTGGAAATACAAAGATCCACAGACCGGAGAGCTCAAGGCCCTAAAAATAGATGAGCGTTACATCCAGAGTGTGGAGGAGAGACTGGGTCTCAAAACCAAGGAGCAACGTGAGACCTTCAGAACTTCCATACGAAAGATTTACGGACAAAAGATGTCTGTGGAATCCGATTACGATTTCATGGATAACATCGAATTGGTCAAGGCGGTCACCGATGTCAGGCTGAAATCGGATATCGCAGGCGCAGGCAGCCTCATCGGCGCCCTGGCAAACCGTACCAACGAGGAGAATCAGAAACTCTACGACCGTATGATCAGTACCATGCTGGACAAATTGGGATACTGCCAGACGTGCGCCCAAAAAACGATCGAATATTTCTGTACTCAAAATGATGAAAACTGATTCGAGTCTGTTCCTAAAGGCTCATTTACATAGATAAAGCTCCAGACCAAGAGAAAGACTGACTGTAATCAGCCCCTGAAACCCGATGAAAAAAAATCCTGAAACACCCACCGTAAACAGCAATGAATTGACCACTCATAAAAGTATTTACGGTGCAAGCGATCTGACCCTTCTTCAGTCTGTTGCAGTCCCGAGACCTACCTATATTCACAGCCTCAGCTCTATTGATGAACTCCTTGAACGGGACAAACTCCGCGAAAAGGACGGGTTTCCCAAAAAAATACGCATTGGGAGACTCGTAAAACCAAGCAGAGGGGGAAAGGACAAGGTTATCCTCGTCCCCACGACCGTCGAAGAAAAATTCATCCACGACCTAAGAAAAAGCGATAACGGAAAGGGGGATTCTACCGGAGGATCGGGCGATGGCCAAGAGGGCGAAGTCATTGGAGAGGAACCCGTTCATGGCACAAGCGGCACAGGTCAAGGCGGCGCCGGTCAGGGAGAGGGTGCGGAGCACGAGATTGAATCCAGCGCCTATGATCTGGGAAGAGTGCTTACGGAAAAATTCGAATTACCAAACCTCCAGGACAAGGGGAAGAAGCGTTCCCTAACCCGCTACAATTACGATCTCACCGATAAAAATAAGGGGTTCGGGCAGTATCTTGATAAGAAGGCCACCCTTAAAAATATCATCGAAACCAACATCAGCCTAAACAATATCTCAGCCTCCGGAGAAGTAGAGCCTACAAACCTTCTGGTCTCACCATCCGACAAGGTCTACCGGGTTCTATCAAAGGAAAAGGACTATGAATCCCAGGCCATGATCTTTTTTCTCAGGGACTATTCAGGTTCCATGACTGGGAAGCCCACCGAGATCGTCGTGACGCAACACGTCTTGATTTATAGCTGGTTGCTGTACCAATACGAGAGGCAGGTGGAGACACGCTTCATTTTACATGACACGGAAGCCAAAGAGGTCGGTGATTTCACCACCTATTACAACTCGAGTGTTGCGGGGGGCACACGGGTCGAGTCTGCCTATCGTCTGGTGAATGAGATTGTGGATAATGAAAGCCTTGCACGAGATTACAACATCTACGTGTTCCACGGAACGGATGGGGATGATTGGGATACGGACGGAAAGAAAACCGTGCCTGAGCTCAAGAAGATGCTCGCCTACTGCAATAGAATCGGTATTACGATTGCTCAGAATGGCTCCGGACAAACAGCCAAGACTTCCGTTGAGAAATATGTAACCAATTCTAAACTCCTTGATGATTACCCCAAAAAACTGCGGATGGATACGGTCCAGGAGAGTGCTGAAGAAGAGCGTCTCATAGAGGGCATAAAAAAACTGATCTCTTGATCAGTACACTTTAGACACTTTAGTTCACTTTAGTCACTTTAGATCACTTAATATGGAACTCATCGATCAACATACCAAGGGAATCATGGAGGGATGCAAAGAAAGGGCTCGCGATGCCGGGTTGAGATTTCAGGATGAGACCCTGGAATACATCGTGACCAACAAAGACCTTCTAGAACTCACACCGAAAAACATGATTCCCACACTCTATGACTATTGGGTCCATGATGTGGAGGTGCTTAAGGAGAAAGGCAGATACGAGCTTTACCCCAATAACCCCTACGAAACGGTCATCAATACCAAACCGGCGATATCATTTTACAATGACAATAACCCGGACTGGCTTAACGTGATGATTTTTTACCACGTCCTTGCCCACATCGATTTCTTCCAGAACAACCACTTCTTCAAAAAGACATGGAATGAGGATTTCGAAGGTCAGGCCCTCTCGGACAAACGATTGATAGCGATGCTCCGTTCTGAAAAAGGGCGTGTCGTCGATTATGTGATTGAGTTTTCCAGGGGAATCGACAACCTCGTTGGATTCTATGGCGAACTCTCGGACATCAACCACCCGGAACAGGTTACGGCCTCAAAAAAGGTGGACTATTATTTTGACATTTTTCTTCAGACTATCGCGAAGACAAAACTCTCCGAATATCTCAAAGAAATCGAACGATTCAACGAGACTATAAATCGATATGGGGATATGGGTGAATCCATCTTCTTCTCAACTGTTCCAAAGAAATACCCGGAATTCGAAGCCCTTTATGAGAAACACAAAAGCAAAAAGAACGGTATCCATAAAGATCTTTTTCAGTATTTACAGGAACATTCATCCTACCTGAATACGGAAGACAACAAATGGATGAACTCTGTAACGGAGATTGTAAGAAAGAGCTCTCTCTTTTTCCAGCCCCAGATAAGAACCAAAATCCTGAATGAAGGATGGGCCAGCTATTGGCATGAGAAGCTTTTCTTGAACGACAGCAGAATCGGAGGAAACGAGGTCGGGTTCGCCAGGGTCCACGCAAAGGTGACTGCCCTGCCCCGTGTTGGCCTGAATCCCTACGCCTTGGGCATGAGGCTCTTTAGCTATATTGAAGATATTGCAGACAAGGGAAAGCTCTCCTGGGAATTCGAAAAGATTAACAATTCTAAGGAACGGGACAAATACGATAAGAAGACCGGAACCGGCAGAGGCTATGTCTTTGGTATTCGTGAGAACTCCAGTGATTTCATGTTCATCAATACCTATGTGGACCAGGACTTCGTTGACAAGTATAGACTCTTTGTGACCGGCAAGAGGATGAATAGTCAAAAAGGGGTCTGGGAGTACTATGTCAAGAGCAGGGATGCAGATGAATACAAGGAGATGATTTTAAATCAACTCTACCATCCGCCGCACATCGTTGTTGATGAATCCAAGATGAACAATGGTGACCTCTATCTGAATCACCATTTCGAAGGAAAACCCCTCGTCAAAGAATACATTGCGAATACGATGCTGGGCATTGAATACCTCTGGGGAAATCCTGTGAAGCTCGAGACCAGCGAAATCCAAGAGGAAACCCAAAAGGCGCCGCCACTGGCTTTCTATTATTCCCCTTCCGCAGTCAAGAAAGATCCCTCAGGCGAAAAAAAGGAGCCTAAATTTCAGAGGGTACTCTACACCATGGATAAGAGAAAGTTATCGAGGAAAGTTCTATGACGAACGCCTTTGCCATAAGGCCGGTTGATAATACATTCTCGAACCTGTGCGACAAAATAAGAGAAAGGGAGCATCGCGCGCCCATTACCTTCCAGGAATTCATGAGGCTTTCTGCAAAAAGGCCGGAAGTCGTCTTCAGAGACATCTTTCGAATATTCCACGATATGATCTATTCCCATGTGGGGGAAGGAATTGACGAATACCCCGATGACCCGGAGTCCATCAATTTCGTCTACTATGATACCAGCACCCTCTTTGAAGAGGAAACCGACCATCCCTTCTTTGCGGACAGGCTGTTTGCCAATAGACTGGTAAAACATGTCAGCTCCTTCAGAAGAGGAATTCAACAGAATAACATCTACATCTTCGAAGGACCCCACGGATGCGGGAAAAGTACATTCCTAAACAATCTTCTTCTAAGGTTCGAGCAGTACACAAAGAAGAATGAAGGATCGATTTATGAAGCGGTCTGGCGTCTCGATAAAAAAGAACTGGGAATGCTGTCAGAGCATGAGGCCCATGCCATCTTGAACCAATTGCGAAGCCTGGTGGAAGATTCTCCTTTGGCAAACCGTGCCAATCAAAGCAACGGTCTTTTGCCTGCTTCTAAAAAGGAATACCTCGAAATTCCCTGCCCCAGCCATGATCATCCTTTCCTTTTGATCCCAAAGCCTTACAGAAGAGAACTGCTTGAAGAGATGATCGAGGATTCCGATTTCAAGAAGGATCTGTTTGGTGAAAAGGAATATGAGTGGATATTCCGCAACAATCCCTGCACGGTGTGTATGTCCTTGTACCACGCCCTTCTGGATATATTTGACTCTCCTTCAAAGGTCTTTGACATGGTCTTTGCGCGCAGGTATCAGTTCAACCGGCGCCTAGGCGACGGCATCAGTGTCTACAATCCCGGGGATATGCCCGCCAAGACCAATGTCATGTCAAACCATCTTCTTCAAAATCAATTGAATTCGCTGCTCAAGGACAGCAACAGGGTTAGATATATCCACTCTAAGTACGCAAAAACGAATAGTGGCATTTACGCGCTGATGGACATAAAGGGTCACAACAAAGAGCGTTTCGCTGAACTCCACGGCATCATCAGTGAAGGGGTCCACAAGGTCGAGGACATTGAGGAAAATGTGAATTCCCTTTTTCTGGCATTGATGAATCCTGAAGATAAAAAGAACATCGGCGGCACACAATCCTTTTCCGACCGCATCACCTATATCAAAATACCCTATGTTCTCGATTACAATACGGAAGTAAAAATCTACAAAAATATCTTCGGCGATATCATTGAAAAGAGCTTTCTCCCTAGGGTGCTGCAGAATTTTGCAAAGGTGATTATTTCATCCAGGCTGGCCCCCAAATCTGAGGGTTTGATCGAGTGGATAGGAGAGCCGGAAAAATACAGTCTCTACTGTGACCGTAATCTTCAACTCCTGAAAATGGACATCTATACCGGCCATATCCCCCAATGGCTGACCGATGAGGACAGAAAGAGATTCACGGCCAAAAGGAGGAGGAAAATTATTGGGGAATCTGAATTTGAGGGGGACAAAGGTTTTTCGGGAAGGGATTCCATCAAGATCATTGATGAATTCATTTCGACTTACGCGAAAGAGGACCAACTCATCAGCATGGCGATGGTCTGTAATTTCTTCATTAATCGAAGGAAAGACCTGGCACGATCCGTCCCCAACGGCTTTCTGGATTCCCTCGTCAGTTTTTACAACTACACCGTCCTGCAGGAGGTCAAAGAGTCCCTCTACTATTACAATGAAGAACGAATATCGAGGGATATTCAAAATTATCTTTTTGCGATCAACTTCGAGCCCGGCAGCATAGAGAAGTGCGTCTATACGGGTGAGGAGCTTGAAATCAGCGAAGATTTTTTTGAAGGCATAGAAAGACTCATTTTAGGGACCAATACGGATGGGGTAAAACGAAAGACCTTCAGGCGGGATGTTCAAAACCAATACACATCAAAAACACTCACTCAAGAACTGCTTCTCGAGGGGTTGAGAATAAACGATACCGAAGTCTACCAATCACTTCACGAACGCTATGTCCATAACCTCAAGGAAAAGGTCATGGATCCCTTCCTTGCAAACGACAACTTCAGAAGCGCGATCAAAGACTACCATACGGAATCCTTCAAGACCTATGATAAGCGCATCAAGGAAGAAGTCACCTACCTCATGCAGAACCTGGAAGAGAAGTATGGATACACCGAACAGGGTGCAAGGGAAGTATGCATCTACGTGGTGGACAATGATTTAGCGAAGAAGTTTTCCGGAAAGAATTCGCCCGCACCAAAATCTTAAAACTTCGAAACGCTCTCCGCGAACGCCGGATCCTGTAAAAGTTTTTTGGCGAATTTGATGTATTTTGACACGATGGCCCGAACCGCAAGCTGCAAAGCATAGGCCCGGATGGGTTTCTCCAGGAGATAGGTAATATCGGAGGCCACGCACATATTCACCACATCATCGCTGGCATTTCCCGTAATAATAATCGTGTCCTCATGGGCCATGGGGAATTTTTCGGCAATCGCATCGAGGAAGCTGAACGCGGTTTTGTTTTCCATGAACACATCCAGGATGAATACGGCAACACCCGTCTCCTTCCCTTGGCAATAAAAAGTCGCCTCATCAGAGTTGGTGAATGCCAACACCTCGCCCCAGGTATAGAACCGTTTGATGATCTCACCGATTGTCTCACATACCGCGTGGTCATCATCAACGATGATGACGTCAAGACCGTCAGCCATGATCCTTCTCCTCTTTATCCTAATCCGTGCTTGATGGTCTGAACTTTATATCCGTTCTAATTAAATAAAACAATATCGTATTATATTTGTCTCTCATCTTAGGAATTTTATCAATTCCAATTGCTGATGTCTAGCAGGGGTTCAAAGGTTCAGAGGTACAAGGTTACATTCTCACCTCCGGACCGCATTTTATCCTTAACCCTGAACATTGAACCCCGAACCCGGGAACGGATACTATGTCTATTTGTAAAGGAATTACTCCTTCAATACCCACTTTTTTATTTTTTCCAGAACAATCTCTCTTTTTATCGGCTTCGTAACGTAGTCGTCCATCCCGGCTTCAAGACATTTTTCCTTATCTCCCTTCACGGCATGGGCGGTTAGGGCAATAATCGGGACATCCTTGAATCCATTCTCTCTCATTTTCTCAGTGGCCTGGATCCCATCCATAATCGGCATCTGGACATCCATAAAAATCAAGTCATATTCATCCGGACTTTTGGAATATATTTCAATGGCCTCAGCGCCGTTGTTGGCGACTACCACCTGATATCCTGCTTTTTTCAACAATATTTCGGCCAATTTCTGATTCACTGCATTGTCTTCCACCAAGAGAATCCCTACTGAATGCTTTGCCTCCTCCCGTACGGAATATTGGGTAACGATCCTCTTCTCCGGCTTTTCGAAATCTTCCTCTTCATGATCCCGCAGCATACTCTCCATCATCTGCAAAAGCCTCTGTGTCTTCACGGGCTTGCTCAGGAATCCGTTGAAACCGACGGATTCGCATTTCCGCGCATCTCTGTCCATAAGAGAAGACAACGCGATTAGAGGTAGGTTTTCAAACGGTCCGCCAGGGTCGCGTATCTGTTTTGCCAATTCCAAGCCGTCCATATTTGGCATTTGAATATCAGTTAAACAGAAATCAAATGGGTTTCCATTATCAGAGTTCTTTTCAAGCGTTTGTAAGACCTCAGTGCTCTTGGTCAAGGCAACTGCCGACATTCCGACCGACTCTAAGACGTGTTTCAATACTTCAAGATTCGTTTCGTTGTCGTCTACTATCAGAACGCTTTTACCGGACAGATCGACTTGACCCGATCCCTTTGGCGTAGTCTCTTGACCCTTCTTGACCCATGCAGTGAAATGGAAAGTACTTCCCTTTCCCAAATCGCTCTCGACCCAAAGCTCACCGTTCATGAGCATGGATAGCTGCCTGCAGATGGAGAGACCGAGTCCGGTACCGCCGAATTTTCTCGTGGTCGAACCGTCCGCCTGGTGAAACGCCTCAAAAATTGTGTCCAATTTTTCCTGCGCTATGCCGATGCCTGTATCCCGAACTGCAGCATGCAATTCGATCTCATCATCCTTTTCTTCCCTGATTGAAAGAGACAGCTCTATTTCACCGGATTCGGTAAACTTACACGCATTTCCCATGAGGTTTGTCAGCACTTGTCTGAACCTTAAGGGGTCTCCGATTATATTCGAAGGGACGTCGTCCCCAATCCTGCATAGAATCTCTACATCTCTCCTTTCCAGCCTAGGACGTATGAGGTCGCACACGTCGTGGGCCACGAGTTCCGGATCGAAATCGATCTCCTCCATTTCGAGATCGCCTGCTTCGATCTTAGAGAAGTCGAGAATCGTGTTGATGATGGATAGCAGATCCTCGCCGCTCCGCTTGAGGGTCATGACATAATCTTTCTGACTCTGATCAAGAGCGGAATCAAGCAGCATATCGGTAAATCCGATGACCGCATTCATGGGTGTTCGAATTTCGTGACTCATATTGGCCAAGAAATCGCTCTTGGACTTATTTGCCGATACGGCATAGTCCTTTGCCCTTTTCAATTCTACTTCAGATCTTTTGCGAAGGGTCACGTCCCTCACAATTCCCCTAAAACCACCTGGAATATTTTCGGAATCCTTGATGAACGACACTGAGCTTTCAACAAATGCCTTTGAGCCGTCCTTTCTGATAAGCTCCCAATCGATTGCGGTTGAGTAGCCTCCTGTCAGATTCACCTTTTTGAAGGCATCCTCGACTTTCCCGCTATCCTTCTCATCCATGCATTGCCTGAAATTCATGTCCATCATTTCTTCAGTAGTATATCCGGTAATTTTGCAGAGCGAATCATTAAAGAATCTGATGTTGCCGTTTAAATCGACTTCATAGTAACCATCATCAATACTTTCCAGAATGGTTTGGTACTTTGCCTCACTCTGTATGAAGGCCTCTTGGGTTTTCCTTTGATCATGAATGACATCATCCAAGTCCGTCTTGATAAGGGCAATGGCATCAAAAACCGCCCTAAAGGGATGGGAGGGATCTACCATGCCTTTGAGGTCAAACCCATCCGATTCCCAGTTAATACTGCCAATAAAAGTAATGAGCTCTTGCAGGTATTTCTGAATTTCATCGGAGGGTTCGTCTACGCCTTCCGAGGGGCCGGCTGAAGGAATTACATCGGCACTTCTGTCTGTCTTCATTTCACCTACAAGTTCCAAGGCGCTTTCCAAACTATCTACCCCAATGGTTTTGAAAGGCGCCGTTGGTTTAAGAAGGCCTATAACAGCTCTTAGGAACCGATTTGAACCATAATGAATTAAGGCTTTAAATGGTCGATTTTCATATCGATTCTTTAGACCCTCAAAATATCTCTTTCGCGCCTTTCGGCTGGCCCCCATGAGGGCAGTCATATTGGTGACGAAATAGTAGGATTGATCACTCGATTCGACCGATGAGATAATCTTCTCACTCAGTTTAAGCGTTGGGGGGATATGTTCTTCCTGGAGATACCCCCGCAGAATGGCATGTACGATATCCTCATCAATCAGTTCGTATCCTATTGAAAAACCATTGAAGTCAAGGGACCAATCTTGATTGGTTATAACGCCGGGTGGTGCGGTCTCTTTTCTATGCCCATCCAGCATAAGGGTTTCCAAGGCCTTTTTAATGGCCGATTCGTAATCCGGAACAATGAGCCTGGGATAGCGTGGTGCGCTCAGATTGCTTTCCCAATTTGCGGAGAGTTTGATGGGAATTGGCGAGTTATAGGCTATCATCCCGAGAATTCTTTCATCAGCAACGTCGGCGCCATTGGTTAAAATTCGCTCTGTCTCCTTTGAAATGCGTCCCCTCAAGGCCGAGAAATCCCGCAACTCAAAGAACGGTTCGCCGGCGCCGATTTCCGCCTTGATGAATTCGGAGCGTTTTCTCTGAAAGTTTTTTCCGACCTCATTCTTAAAATTTCCATTGAGGGTGCTATGCAAAATTCTGTTCCCGATGACTTGAAATGTCGCAGTGGATTTTTCTCCAACTTGAATATTAGTCCATTCTGGATGATTGATAATGGGTAGGCCGGTAACGGGACAATTGTCTGCTTCATATTCGATGAGATTAATGTTTTCTATAATCTCAAGGGATGAGGAGGCGGGGTTCGGTGGGGGTTCCGTTTTTGCCAGCCACTTAACTGCCCGATCTACTGCATCGGCGTAATCTTCAGCGATTTCAACATTGAACTTGATTATGTTAAGTCTTTTAGCGAGCTTGACGCTTAGGCCTGATATCGCCGACAACCCATAATGAATCATTGCTATGACCTGATCCCTGCCCTTCATATGCTCAATAAAATACTTGCGAGCCTCAAAAGAAACTCCCCTAACTTTTGAATAATCCGATACATGAACAAAACGCTTATCTTCGCCAATGCCTTCGCGAACAACCCTGTTGATCAAAGGCACAACCTTTTCGACATCATGAAGCGTTCCATAACCGGATGGCTGTACAATGAGTATATTGCTGCCCAAGATACTGAGCGTTATCCGATAATCCTTGCCGAAACTTATGTCTGTCCAATCCGGCTTACGGGTTATGGGAAAACCCGTCACAGGACAAAAATCACTAGGGTGTTGTTCGCCCCGAGCGCCTCTTTTCTCTTCCTTATTATACAGTCCGAGTTTCAATTCAGATGGTTCTCCTTATCTTTTCTGGAAAGGTTGGGAATGCTTTCTTTACTCGTTAAGACTGCCCCATGTTATGTTTTCGCAAAATCCATGCCTGCAAAGCCACTTTGAATTTGCCTTGCAAATTCAACAACATGAATAACTTGCATTAAAATACTGGCAAATGTTGACCCCTAGAGTGATTGATTCCCTTGGATTTTGTCAAAGAATTGACTCAGGCGCTGTTTTTTCAGACCCCTGTGAAGATGGCGTGGTAAAACTTCTTTGAACTTCATAGCAATCACCGCTTGACCCATAACCACTTGTCTATTACTTTTTCTATAGATGGTTTCAGAGTATTCAAGCCTGTGACACACAGCGTTGATTTCTTAGGGTTAAAGCCGAGTTTGTAAGGTGCATTCGCTTTTTGTCGACTAAAATCCAAAACCTTAGGATGGAAGCCTTACAAACCCCAGGAGTTAAGCTATGGTATTTCGCCCCGTCAAACAAAGCCCTCTCCTTGACCGAGTAGAAAATGCAATGCATGAAATCGGCATGGTCGGAACATTTATGGGTTCTGATTCCAGAAAACTGGGAGAGATCCTTAGAGACGACCAAGACATGGTCTGTTCTCTAGGTTTGACGCATGATCAAATAGCAGCAAAACTCGAAGTGCTTACAAAAGCTGCCAAAACTGAATTGGGCGATGTGGTTGTGGTTGACAATCGATATGAAGTCAATGCGGAGGAGGTACGAGGGACAATACCCTGTCCTTGGATGCATCCGGGCGGTCTATTCAGGAAGAGCCATGTCGAACTTAGAGATCTGGAAAGCGGACAGTCACTTATCTGGACTGACCTCTCAATACACCTCATTCGTAAGCATGGTTTTTATGAAGGAAAGGGAAGTCCCTATCGAATTGAGCCTAAGGCAATCAAATTAATCCTTTTTTCCTGATTGGCTTTGACTCCATTCACGTTTGCTTCCTAAGGGAATGGCGTCAGTATTACCTAAAGCCGCTTTTCAACAAACCAATCAATAAGATTTCGAGCGATGCTGATTTTGCCGGGGATAGGGGGCATCTTATCTGCTTTGTACCAATCTGCATCCAGAATCTCATCATCATCCATCCGGAGATCACCTGAGACATATTCAGCGGTAAAGGCAATCATAAGTGAATCCGGGAAAGGCCAGGGTTGGCTTCCGAAATATTGAATATTCGTCACCTTCACCCCGGTCTCTTCTTTTACCTCGCGCCTCACGCACTCCTCCAAGGTCTCACCCGGTTCAACAAAACCTGCGAGTACGCTATACATCCCCCTTGGATGTCGCTTTGAATGGGCTAGTAGGATTCTATCACCCCTGATCACGGCCACAATAATAGCTGGCGATAAACGGGGAAAATTTAGTTGATCGCACTTTGGACAGACTTTGGCCCTTTCACTTGGAGAAGGTTCTGTCTTCAATCCGCATTGCCCGCAGTATTGGCTCATCCGATCCCAATTCATGATCTGAAAGGCGCGACCACCAAGGAAAAAGAGCGATTCTTCGCCATGATTGAAAAGATGCCGCAATGGATAGAACCCCATTCCCTCAGGCGGTGATGTGGCTGTGGTGCATTCCCCTGAGTAGCAAGGCTTCCCGTTCATTTTGCCCAAATACTGCGTTCTGACAACCCCCACTCCCAGTGCCCCCCAGGCTTCAATATAAGGGGCCACCATATCCTTCTCTATGGTCTGGAGCAGGAGCTTATTGCCCCGGAAAAGCAACCAAATCCCCGGTTCTTCACCTTTTGATATGGTTCGAAAAGACGGAATAAAATGCATTGGGATTCCCTCGTTTATTGTCCTGTGTCCTCATTTCCCGAATTGGGCGAAAACTTTTGCTCATGGTTGAGAAGCCATTCCTTTCTCCAGAGACCGCCCCCATACCCGGTGAGGTTGCCGCTGCTTCCAACAACCCTGTGGCATGGGATTATGATGGGGATCTTGTTCCTGCCGTTTGCATTTCCCACGGCCCTCACCGCTTTGGGCTTTCCTATTTGCGCTGCAATACCCTTGTAACTGCTTGTCCGACCGAATGGAATACGCAATACCTGTGCCCATACTGTTTTTTGGAAATCAGTACCATCAATATCCAACGCGATGGAAAATTCTCTCAGTTTGCCCTTGAAATACCCATCAAGTTCTTCGACGCATTCCTTTATGCTCGGAGGGATGGAAAATACTGCCGGGGGGCCCTCATCAAAAAATCCCAGAGACACGATCCCATGATCGACTCCGACGATTCTTACCCATCCAATCGGTGACTTATAAAATGTCTCGTGTATCTTCGACATAGAAATTACTCCAGAACTTCAGGAGAATGAATCTAATCCATGAGGAGTTCACATATACTATAAATCATGATATGCATCAATTTCGCCGATTTCAGGGCTCAAAATAGATTCAAACATCCTGGCCCGGCCTCAGGGACTTTAGGGCCTAGCCTCAGTTTCCTACTTATTTTACGGTCTTAGTACTTCTAAGGGTAAAAG
The DNA here is from genome assembly GCA_964459445.1 of uncultured Desulfobacteraceae bacterium. GTDB lineage: Bacteria > Desulfobacterota > DSM-4660 > Desulfatiglandales > HGW-15 > CAYWMP01. The sequence goes on along the minus strand of CAYWMP010000026.1, from coordinate 1 downwards.
G